>JBBQCO010000057.1:0-20108 GCA_038318785.1 Desulfobulbales bacterium
TACAAAGTCCGGGGTTCGCTTCTGGCAGGCGCATGTGCGGGCGCTTGGCGGCAGCGGTCTTTCCCGCCGGGAATACTGTCGCCGACATCACCTGTCCTATCACGCCCTGACCTACTGGGTGCGCAAGCTCCGTCCGGCAAGCCCAAGAGCGACCCCGCTTGCGCTGGTGGAGGTGCCGGCCTGCTCGTTACCCCTGCTGCAGAGGTCGGGCTCTGCATTCCGTCTCCATCTTGATCAAGGCCGCCTGCTCGAGATCGAGTCCGATTTTGACGAGGCCGGCTTGGGCCGGCTGCTCAGAGTCCTGGAGCAGCGATGATCCCGGTTGACAGCGGCGTCAGGGTCTTTCTCGCCCCCGGCGCCACCGACATGCGCAAGTCCATCAACACCCTGGCCATCCTGGTGGCCGGGCAGTTGGACCAGGATCCGCTATCCGGCCATCTGTTCGGCTTCTGCAACCGCAGGCGGGACACGGTCAAAATCCTCTACTGGGACCGCAACGGTTTCTGCCTGTGGCACAAGCGGCTGGAGCGGGACCGGTTTTGCTGGCCGGACAGCGCATCCGAGGCGCGGTTGCTCTCCGTCCGGGAGCTGCGCTGGCTGCTTGACGGGTTGTCCATTGACCAGGCGGCGCATCGTGCTCTCCGGTACGAAAAAATCTGCTGAAAAAACAACAAAAAAATTGAAAAATCAGCGAGATGTGTTACAGTTCGCCGCATGAATATCCCTGTCGAAACATTGCCGGACGACCCTGCTGCCCTGCGGGAGGTCATCGCCTCCTTGCAGGCGCAGCATGAGCGCCAGATCTCGATCCTGCTCGAACAGATCCGCCACCTGCGCCAGCTTGTGTTCGGCAGGCGGAGCGAGAAACTGCCCGCAGACTCGACCACGGTGCAGCTGCCGTTGTTCGACTTGCCCGAGCCGGAGCACATCGAACCGGCCAAGGTGGAGATTGAGCCCCACAGTCGCAGGAAACCGGGCCGCAAGCCGCTGCCGCCGGAGTTGCCGCGGGTAGAGGTCATGCATGACCTGTCCGAGGAGGAGAAGGTCTGCGGGTGCGGCTGCGCTTTAAGCCGGATAGGGGAAGAGGTGAGCGAACAGCTCGATATCGTCCCCGCCCGCATCCAGGTGCTGCGCCACATCCGTCCCAAGTATGCCTGCCGCCAGTGCGAAGGGGTGGAGGACGAGGGGCCGGCGGTGCGGATCGCGCCGATGCCGCCGCAGATCATCCCTCAATCCATCGTCAGCCCGGGGCTTTTAGCCCATGTCCTCACCGCCAAGTTCGTCGATCACCTGCCGTTGTACCGGCAGGAGAAGCTCTTTGCCCGTCTCGGGGTGGAAATCGGCCGGGCCACGATGAGCAACTGGGCCATAAAAGCCGCTGAGGCCTGCGTACCCCTGCTCAACCTCATCCGCGACGAGATTCTGGCAGGAAAACTGATCAACATCGACGAAACCACCCTCCAGGTGCTGGCCGAACCCGGCCGGGCCCCCACGTCCACCTCCTACATGTGGCTCTTCCGCCGGGGCGATCCTCAGCGGCCGGCGCTCGTCTATCAATATCATCCGACCCGGGCCGGCGATGTCGCCAGAACCTTCCTCGGCGACTATCAGGGCACGGTCCAGACCGATGGCTTCAGCGGCTACGATTTCCTCGACCGCCAGGCCGGGGTCCGCCATGCCGGCTGCTGGGCCCATGTCCGCCGCAAGTTCATGGAGGTGGTCAAGGCCCAGGGCAAGAACCGCACCAGCGGCAGCGCCGATCAGGCACTGGCGTACATTCAGCAACTCTACGGCCTTGAAAAAGAGGCCAGGGTCAAGCAGTGGTTACCGGAGATGATTGCAACCATGCGGGCGGAAAAAGCTCGGCCGATCCTGGAGACCTTCCACCAGTGGCTGCTGAAGCGTACCACCCAAACCCCGCCCAAGGGCATGCTCGGCAAGGCGATCTCCTATGCCCTCAATCACTGGGATCGGTTGCTGGTCTATCTCGAGAACCCCATCGTCACACCGGACAACAACATGGCCGAAAACGGGATCCGCCCCTTTGTCCTCGGCCGCAAGAACTGGCTGTTTGCAGGAACGCCCAAGGGGGCCGAAGCCAGCGCCCTGCTCTACAGCCTGATCGAGACCGCCAAGGCCAACAACTGCGAACCCTACAGCTACCTCCGCCATATCTTCGCGCACCTGCCCAGGGCGCACACCCTCGCCGACTACGAGGCACTGCTCCCCTGGAACGTGGACAAGATGAACATCATGCTCCGCTCTGTGCAGGCGGTTGATTAGACGCTTACTTTTCATCAACGATGAGCTGGTGCCATTGTGTCCTCCTGTAACGCTATAAACGGCGCATCAATCGCATTCCATTGAGTGTGACCAAGAGAGATGCTCCCATGTCGGCAAAGACCGCAAGCCAAAGCGTTGCCATATCAAAAAACAAAAACAGTATGAAGATCAGTTTTATCAGAATGGAGAAACTGATATTTTGCTTGATGATCGCCACTGTTTTTCGACTCAACTGCATAATATAGGTGAGTTTGCCGAGATCATCGGTCATTAATGCTATATCCGCTGTCTCAAGTGCTGTGTCCGACCCAGCGACTCCCATAGCTATTCCAACGGTGGCTGATGCCAGAGCGGGGGCATCATTGACGCCATCACCCACCATCGCGACCTTGCCGTATTCGAGCTGCATCTTCTTTACCGAAGCAACTTTATCTTCAGGCAAGAGATCACTGTAAAAAGCGTCAAGGTCAAGCGTTGCGGCAATGGCTCCGGCCACACGTTTGTTATCTCCTGTCAGCATGGCGATATGTTTCAATCCTGCCTGGTGAAGCGATTTTACGGTTTCTTGACTGTTTTGCCGTAACGTATCTGCGACCGCAATCAACGCCATTATTTTCTCTTGCGAACCAAGGAAGAGAACGGTTTTTCCTTGTTGTTCGAGGCCTGCCAGTTTCTGCTCATATTGACTTACATCATGACCAAGTTCCTCGAAAAGGCGATGATTTCCAATGGACACAAGCCGACCGTCGACCTTTGCCTGTGCCCCTTTCCCGACCAGTGCTTTAAACTGCAGTGCCGGTTTCAACTCCAGCCCCTTTGCCCGTTCCGCGATAGCGCGGGCCAAGGGATGTTCAGATCGGTTCTCGATGCTTGCAGCTATTGTCAGAATGTCTGTTTCGGTAGATCCATCAACGGCGACAATATCAGTCACCACCGGTCGCCCTTGGGTCAAGGTGCCGGTTTTGTCGAACGCAATAGCCTTGATCGCACTCATTTCTTCCAGGTGCGCTCCTCCCTTGATGAGTACACCACGCCGAGAAGCATTGCCGATTGCAGAGACGATGGACACCGGTGTAGAAATGACCAACGCGCAGGGACAAGAGATAACAAGCAACACCAATCCATTATAAAACCATGGGGCAAAAGGTTGCTGAAACAGCAACCAGGGCAGAGTCATGACCCCAGCTGCCGCCACTAGGACCAGCGGGGTGTAATACTTTGCAAAGATATCGACGAACTGCTGTGAGGGAGCTTTCTGCCCCTGTGCCTCTTCAACAAGGTGGAAAATTTTGGCCAATGTTGAATTGGCGGCGATCTGTGTCACTTGAATTTCGAGCGCACCCTGTTCGTTCATAGTTCCGGCATACACTGGATCACCGGTGTTTTTTTCAACAGGTATTGATTCGCCGGTAATTGTGGCCTGGTTGACGGCAGAAGCCCCATGAATAACAGTGCCGTCCATGGCAATCCGCTCACCGGGCTTGACGATTATAATGTCGCCCACCTCAATATCTTCGACCGGCAAACGTTTTTCTTGCCCCCCCTTCACGACCAAAGCTTCTGGCGGCGCAAGTTCCATCAATGACTGAATGGACCGCCGCGTCTTCTCCATGGTGTAAGTCTGCAAGGTATTGCCAAAAGAAAACAAGAATGCGACGGTAGCTCCCTCGCTCCATTCACCGAGTACTGCCGCGCCGATAATTGCTGCCGTCATCAGAAAATTCATATCCAGCGACAAGGTGCGAAGACTGTACAATCCGCTTCTCGCCGCATGGAACGCACCTGTGGCAGCAGCGAGGGCATACAACAGGGTTTCAACACCCTCGGAGAGGGCAAGCCAACTTGAAACCAACGCACATGTCAATAGTGCTCCAGACGCAATGGTTGCCATGGTTCTGGCATTCTTCCACCACATCGTCTTGGTTGTTTTCTGACGGGAAAGAGTTTGATCGGTCTCTGCGCTATAACCAGACTGTTTCACCGTCCGCTCGATAATAGCCTTGTCCACGGAATGCTCGACGATCATTTTTGCTGTGGCAAAGTTAACGGTTGCCGCGGTGACACCTGGTATTGCAGCAATTCGTTTCTCTAATTTTGCAGCGCAGTCACCGCAATCCATTCCCGCAATTCGGTAGATCGTTCGTGTTCCGGCCCCGCGAGGAATGGCCGATTTCTCGGTCATTTGCTTCTCCCCCGAGTTCCGGTCCAAATCGAAAGTCTTGTCAATTTGCCTAAAGTCAGGGATTTTTAAATTGTTGATGGTTCCAAAGTATGTTTGATTTTGTTGGTCGCAGTTTGCTTGCTCGTGCCTCTCATGGTCATGGCGGCAGCACGCATCCTGGCAAGTATTTTCATTAGCCGCATTGAAAGCAGTATCGAGTTTCATGACAATTACCTGTGGGTGATATGCTCAACCCCTTGAGACAAAAGTGAAAAAACATGTTGATCATCAAGTGAATACCAAACCATTTTCCCCTCTTTTCGATATTTGACCAACCGCGATCCACGGAGCAGACGAAGTTGATGTGACACCGCAGATTGCCCCATGGCAACGACAGCGGCGAGGTCACAGACACAGAGTTCTCTCTTGGAGAGAGCATAGAGAATCTTAACCCTGGTGGCATCTCCCAAAATTTTAAAAATTTCCGCTACTTGCCTGGCATCATCGTCCGGTAATAATTCAGTTTTTGCTAAACAAACAGTCTGGGGGTGTTCACACAGTTGCATGCATACATCTTTTTCACAGGGGAGCTGTTTCATGATTTTCTCCAATATGTGATCATTTGTTCATAAAATAGAGAGCGTACCACAAAGTGTCAATTATTTTTTCAGTCCATCGCGGCTGAAAAATCGATATCATTCTAAAATAAAAGAAAATAGTCTTGCTTTTCTTTGACCATTTTTTTCATTGACCTTATTCTCTACGTTAGAGTATTTTTATATGGACATTTAAATGAACTAAAAAAACAACCTGTGTTTATTGCAACAGACAATTTTCTGTTTATAATTTTACCTCCTTAGTGCCATATTTTGTTGTCTAACTCTCCGCCACAATATGCTGTATAACCGCAGGTACTTCATCGTCATTTTGGCTCTCGTCGTCCTTTTGTTTGGGGTTAAGGGGAAGGTGAACCTTTGTTTAACGACTGACGGGGATGTCCACGTAGAGAGTGATTATTCATCTTGCGTACTTGTCAGGGAGTGCCCAAGCGCCGATGACGCACTCGCCTTCAGCCATGATCGGATTAAGTGCCAAACTCCTTGTCTGGATGTGACCGTAGGGGGAGACGCATCAAGCTCACCCCATCGAAAAATCGTCCAACTTCCCATCCCTGCCTTAGTCTCTTTAGGGCCATCAGTTGTCTTAGCCCCCCCAGCCCAAAAAACCTTTTTCACCATCCCTACCGTTGTCCTGCCCCAATTCGTACTCCAGCAAAGCGTCATTCTTCTGATTTGATCCCTCCCTCCTGCTGAGCCCCGCCAACGGTAATCGCCCTGTACGATTGCCGCCGGAACTCACCCAAAAAACCATCGATACCGACAATCCGATCGAGTTGATCGGCGAAGCTTTATAATTCGATATTTTTCTATTTTCTAAAGGATTTCCTATGCGTATCCAAAGATTTACCTTGTGTACCCTTGTGTTCTCTGCGGGAGTCTGGTGTACGGCCATGGCCATTGCCCAGACTCCGCCTTCCACCAAATCCTCAAATCCTACCGAATTGACTCTTGAAGAGGCTCTTGACCGTGCCTCTCGGAATAGACAGGAACTTAGCGTTTATCAAACTGATCTCGGTGCCGCCGCAATCAAGCTGAAACATGCCGGTCTCCCCCCCAATCCGCAGCTTGGCGTAGAGTGGAACAATTTGGGGGGTGACCTGCCCAATGGCGACTCTAAAGAGACTATCGTATCTCTAAGCCAACCATTTGAAATCGGAGGAAAACCTTCGGCAAGAAAAAGCAAGGGTCAGTCCGAAATTTTGCGCCTGCAGCGCGAACAGACGGTAGCTTGGCTCGATATTGCCGCAGAAGTTAGAAGAGCATTTTTAGAAGTCCTCAGCGCCCGTGAACGACTGGCTCTGCAGCACGAAGCTGGGAAAATTGCGTCGGAATTGGCCAGCATTACCCACGAACAGGTCGCAGCTGGCAAACTTGCTGCAACCGAAGAAACCAGAGCAGAAGCCAAAAAAGCAGAGGCAACGGCTGAAACCCAGAAACTCAAGCGTCTTTTGGCTGAAGCCGAACTAAATCTTGCCGCAGTCCTTGCAGAACCGAGTAATGCGACCGTGACCGCAGAAGGGCCTCTTTTAGGTGAAGTAGATGTTCCAGATCGGCAGGCATTGCTGGCTGAAATGGAGAGCTCTCCTTTGCTGTTGCTGCGCCGGAGTGAGACACGACTTGCCGCATCCAATCTCTCGTTGGAACAGGCCAACGCTTGGTCAGACCCGGCCATTTCCCTCTCCGTGCGTGAAGTTCCTGACGAAGATGCCCGCGCTATTGCCATTGGCTTCTCTGTTCCTTTGCCGCTTTTTCAGCGTAATCAGACGGCTCTGGCCGATGCTGGAGCGACTGCGCACAAGGCTAGGATGAATGAACAGGCAGCGGCCCGAAGCCTGCAAACGGAACTGATCAAAACGCATGCGGTATTGGTCGCCGCTGATCAAGAGGCTCGCGCATTACGGACCGATGGCCTGAACAGGGCTAAGGAAGCCGCCGAGGCCGTCCGGGAAGGTTTTCGGGCTGGCAAGTTCCGCTACAGCGATGTTTTGGAAGCCTCTCAATCCCTCATGGCTATGAAGATCCGCTATCTGGATGCCATCCTCGAATTGAAACGCGCTGCCATCACTCTCGACCGTTTCCTCGGCAAGCCCGCCATCCCCAAAATTTCAGAAAAACTTGCATCATCCTCTGCCAACAGGAGCAACCCATGATCCAGAAGAAAACGACGTTCCTAGTAATCAGTGTTGTCATGATTGCCACCCTGACGGGAGCCGGAGGTTTTTTCGCCGCTGAACACCTGCACCCGGCAGACACTCCAGTGCAAACCGTATCACCCAAAGCAGCACCAGAGGCCGCGCATGAGGAAGCAGGTCATGATCACATGGCCGAAGTCTCAGATATGGATCGACCAGTGGAAGAAATGTGGGGAGCTCGTTGCGAACACGACATCCTCCAGCACCAATGCGACGAATGCCGCTACGAAATCGGCACAGTCAAGCTTGACCCCACGCTCCTTGAGGACAACGGCCTGGTACGCGCCGGTTATCCTGAAAAAAGACAAGAACACCACAAAGAACGCCTTTTACCCGGCGAGGTGCAACTGGATGACACCCGGACCGTACGAGTGGCTAGTCCCTTGACGGGTCTGATTACCCGCAGGTTCACCACGCCAGGAGCTAAAATCGAGGCAGGCGCGCCACTTTTTGAGGTCGACAGCCCGGAGGTGGCCGAAGCCAAGAGCAGTTATCTCAAAGCCGTGGCGGGCCTTGACCTTGCCATCAAAGCAGCTGAACGCGAAGCTCGGTTGTTTGCGCAAAAAATTGCAGCCGAGGTCGATGTCCAGGAGGCCAAGGCCAAACGGACCGAGGCTGAGACTGAGATCGCCGCTGCCCGTGGTCGACTCCTGCGTCTGGGACTCACCAAGGCTGAAATCGAAATCATCTCGGTTAAGAATGGAGCTGCCTCCCTCAATGGGCTTGTCGTAATCCGTGCCACCAAGGCTGGAACTGTTATCGAGGGCAATGCCGCCTCGGGTGAACGTGCCGAAACCGGCAAGGAACTACTCACCATTTCCGACCTTGACACGGTATGGGTCATGGCTGATTTGAAGGAAACCGAACTCGCCGCTCTTGCCAACGCTACCGGCGGCGAGGCCAAAATAGACGTTTTGGGTCGCAGTTTTAGCGGCCGACTGGACACGGTGGCCAGCCGGATGAGCGAAGCGACTCGCACCGCTAAAGCCCGATTCAGTATTAATAATGCCGAGGGTCTCCTCAAGCCCGGGATGTTCGTCTCGGTACGTCTTTTGTTGCCCGCCAAAGGCGAAACCCTCGTCGTACCCAAGGTAGCGGTGCTGGCCGACGAAGGACGGACGTTTGTCTTCACCCATAAAGAGGGAAACTACTGGATACGGCGGCCCGTTACCCTCGGGGCGCGCTTCGACGGCATGGTGGAAATCGCCTCCGGCATCACGGCGGAACAAAAAATTATCACCGACGGCTCCTTTCTGCTGAAGAGTGACGTCCTGCGCAGCAAGATGGGCGCCGGGTGCGCGGAATAAAGGAAGACGAGCCATGGAACGATTCACTCAACTCCTCATTGCCCGTCGCTGGGCAGTCCTTATCGTCACATTCCTCTTGGCAACCGCAGGCTGGTTAGCCTGGAACCGGCTGCCTATTGACGCCTTTCCGGACGTGACCAATGTGCAGGTCATGGTTCTCACCGAGGCGCCAGGATTATCCTCGGTCGATGTCGAACAACAAATCACTTATCCCATCGAGCAGCAAATGGGCGGCGTGCCCAAGGTCACTCAGGTACGCTCGCTGTCTAAGTCCGGATTGTCTCAGGTCATCGTGGTCTTTGAGGATGACACTGATATTTATTTTGCCCGCCAGCAAATCTTTGAACGGTTGACCATTGCCCGTGAGCACCTACCCGCTTTTGCCGAGCCGGAACTCGGCCCCATCAGCACCGGCCTGGGTGAGATCTTCCAGTACACTCTCGAAGGTGAGGGGATGACCGCCATGGAACTCCGTCGCCTTCAGGATGCCATTGTCACGCCCCAACTTCGACCTCTCCCAGGGGTTAATGAGGTCAATAGCTTTGGTGGTTTTGTCCGTCAGTATCAGGTCCTGGTCAACCAGGAATCGCTAATCAAGTACGGAATCAGCCTCCGCGAGGTCGTGGAGGTTCTGGAGAAAAACAATGCCAACGCCGCTGGAGGTTTTATCGTCCAAGATTGGGAGCAGACCTATATTCGAGGTCTGGGCCAGCTCACCGGGCCTGAGGATATCGGCGAGGTGGTACTGAAGTCCCATGACGGTACACCCGTGCATGTCCACGATGTGGCCGAAGTTACCATCGGTCCCCAGTCCAGACAAGGCGCGGTCACCCGCGACGGCAAAGGTGAGACGGTTGCCGGCATGGTCATCATGCTTCGGGGCGAGAATGCCAAGGACGTGGTCGGCCGGGTGAAAAACTCCATTCCCCGCATTCAGGAGAGTCTGCCTGACGGGGCGAGAATCAATGTATTCTATGACCGTACCGATCTGATCGAGACCTGTATCAAAACCGTGGTCGACGCGCTCCTTGAGGGCGGCGGCTTTGTCGTCCTGGTGCTTTTCTTCTTCCTTGCCGAACTCCGGACCGCTTTGATCGTGGTGCTGTCTTTGCCCATTACCTTCTTAATCACTTTTCTGATCATGGGCTGGGTTGGTATCAGCTCCAACTTGATGAGTTTGGGCGGACTTGCTTTTTCGGTGGGCATGGTGGTGGACGCAGCTATTGTCATTGTCGAGAATATGCGCCGCCATTTCGCCGAAAACCCTGACAAATCCATGAAAAGCCGGATAGCCGCCCTGGCCGTGGCCGAAGTGGCGCGACCGGTGTTCTTCTCCGTATTGATCATTGCCATCGTCCTGGTGCCGCTCTTTTCCCTGCAGGGAATCGAGGGCAAGATGTTTCTGCCGCTCGCGGCAACCATGATCATCGCTATCCTGGTTTCCCTGGCAGTGGCCCTGACGGCAGTACCGGTCCTCTCCGCCCTTGGCCTCAGCCAGGCCCCGGAAAAGGAGTTTTGGTTCGTACGCGCCTTAAACCGGGGCTACCTGACGCTGCTCATCCGTGCCCGGCGGCACGCGGCCGTAACCCTGAGCCTGGCGGTTATGGCGCTTGCTGCTGCTGGCTGGGCGGTCACCGGCATCGGCACCGAGTTTATGCCCCACCTCGATGAAGGAGCTATTGCCGTCAATGCCGTCCGCCTGCCCAATGCCTCGCTCGATGGTTCGGTCGCAGTCAGCAGTTTTGTCGAGAAACGGCTCTTGGCCTCCTTTCCCGAGGTGTTGACGGTGGTCAGCAAAACCGGTCGGGCCGAGATCTCGGAAGATCCCATGGGACCGGAGCAGACCGACTTCTTTATTATGTTGAAGCCCAAAAAAGAATGGACTGCAGGCCGCAGCAAGCCAGAGCTGATAGAGGCCATGAACAAGGAGCTCTCCACTATTCCCGGCATCCGGTTGTCCTTCTCTCAACCCATTGCCCTCCGGGTGAATGAGCTAATCTCTGGGGTTAAGAGCGATCTGGCGGTCAAAGTTTATGGCGAAGATTTGGGGAAATTGAAGGGGTATGCTGACCGGATCGCCACAACCCTCAATGGTCTCGAAGGCGCACGGGACGTCAAGGTAGAACAAGTCTCGGGCATGGAGCAGATTGAGATAACCTATGACCGGAAGATGCTCGCTCGCTACGGAGTCAATTCCGGTGATGTCAATGAAGTGATAGAGATCGCCTTGGCCGGCCGCGAGGCAACCAAGGTGGTGGACGGCCCCCTAAGGACAGCCACGGTAGTGCGTCTTGCCGAGAAGGATCGGGTCGACCTTGAAGCCCTGGAGAAACTGCTCATACGTGGTGCCTCCGGTGAACCGCTACGTCTAGGCCAGGTAGCCCGCATTTCTCTGGTGGAAGGACCAGCTCAGATAGGACGGGAAAAAGGAATGCGCAGGGTGGCCGCAGAGGTCAACATCCGGGGCCGGGATCTTGGCGGCTTTGTGGCTGAGGCGCAAAAAAAGCTGCACAGCATCGAACAGGAGTTGCCGACCGGCTATTTCCTAGAATACGGCGGCCAGTTCGAGAACCAGCAGCGTGCTATGCAGCGTCTATCCATAGTCGTGCCGATAGCCCTCTTCCTTATCCTCTGTCTGCTTTTTATGGCTTTGGGGAACATCCGGGACTCCCTGCTCGTCATTCTCAACCTGCCCTTTGCCCTGGTGGGCGGCATTCTTGCAATCTGGGCTTGGGGGATGCCGCTCTCGGTATCGGCGGCGGTCGCTTTTATCTGCCTGCTGGGGATCGCGGTGCAAAACGGTGTGGTGCTCATCACCTTTTTTCGGCAATTGCGCGACAACGGCCACACCATCGACGAAACCATCTTTGAGGGCTGTCGATTGCGTTTCCGGCCGCTCCTGATGACGGCGCTCACCAGCTTTATCGGTCACCTGCCGATGCTCTACGCTACTGGCTCAGGTGCGGATATCCAAAAACCCCTGGCCGTGGTGGTCATGGGCGGGCTGATCACTTCGACCATCCTGACTCTGGTTGTCATTCCGGTGTGGTACGGCTGGCTGGAGCAACGGTTTGGCTCCAAGCAGGAGGATGAAACTCAATCCTCGCAACGGCAAGTGACGATGTAAAAGTATTGAAAAAATAAGGTTTTGGGCAAAATGTTTGTCCTGATTAAATACTTTGTAAAGGAGAGTGAAATGAAATTGCTGAAACTGATACCCACGGTAACCTTGATCATTGCCAGTGCTTTTATCCTGCCTGCTTGTACGGTCAAACCAACACCACCATCGTTCCTTGGATCGCTGACAATGAAAATAATACCGGCAACTGACGTGCATATTGTTCAAGCCTCGGCTCGACAGGATGGCGAGAATGTAGTTGTAGATGGCCAGATAACTCGAAAGAAAATAGGAGGGAGAGGTATCGTAAAGGGACATATTGACATCGATATTCTCGATGAGGCGGGCAAAAATATTCGACAAGTCGTCACCGATATTTCACCAAGGATAGTTTCCAAGTTAAGTGGAATGAAGTCATCTTTTTCAACTCAAATTCCAATCATAGCCCCACAGGGAAGTATTGTCAGGGTAATGTTTCATAATGGCCATCACGAGAGTTGATGGATACAAGAGGAACCGGAAATATTAAGGAGTACGTTAATTACCGGACATTGACCACGCCTTTTCCAAGGATAACTACCATTAACGTTTTAATTTCCTTCTCAATTCCTCCTCCGTCTCGTTATTTATAGTTGATGAGAGCCGGATTTTTTTGTTTGCAAGCCGCTATATCTCTCTGCCAATTCATCCTAAGCATGAATTGGTAGAGAGAACTCTCACTCTTTGCTCGCATGTCTATCCAACAAGCCAGTGCACTCGACTTCTGACATTGGTGTGCTCAAATTCTTAAAATGACAGGCAAAATTTGCTTCGGGGTATTTTTTCTTGCAAAACGTTATTTTTTTTTTAGTATAACGGTTAGGTTGAGAGAAGGTCAGCGGCAGGCCCATCTACTGGAGTACCTGACAACAGGTGGTCGTTCAAAAGGGCAGTCCTGGGAAAATCGTCACAAAAATGAAGCCTTCGCGACAGAAATGAACAGGAAGGGCCGGTCGGTGAGCTCGGGGTTTTGTGGGCGGAAGAATTTTATTTTTTGAAAAAATTGTATTGTATTAAATGGTTAAACGGTTGTTCGCCGTGTTTGTTGTGGATTGTTCTTCGTTAGGTGCACGATATGCAATCATGAGTACCAAGCACCGTTGCAAACAAAAAAGAAGGTTTTTGTGGTTGAACCTGGAAGCAAGGGGGGGCGCTACAATGTTTACGGTCACTGAAGTTCTGCCGCCATAGTAGGGAAGGGCTGGGAGATAATCCTTCCATTAAATATCCATCTTCGGATGCAGATTCCCCGAATGTTATGTGTCAATTCAAAGGAGAAAACAAATGAAAATAATCAGGACTCTTCTTGTACTCATCGCCGTCAGTCTGCCGCTGGCTCTTTCTTCCACCCAGGCTGCGGAGGCAATCAGAATCTCGGTCCCAGCCAGCATGACCGACGCTATGAAGGAATTGGCCGCTCAGTTCGGGGCTTCCGGTCAGCACGCCTCGATCGTTGCCAATTATGGGCCATCCGGAACCCTGGCCAAACAGATCATCGAGGGTGCCCCCGCTGATCTGTTCATCTCCGCCAATCAGAAATGGATGGACTATCTCCGCGACGAAAAACAGATTGATCCGACCACGGAAAAAATTCTTGCCGCCAATACCCTGGTGTTTGTCGGCATGAAAAATCCAGCGGTGACCAAAATGGTGGATATCACCGGTCTCAAGCAGGTCGCCATCGGCAGCCCCAAGAGCGTGCCGGCAGGTGAGTATGCGGTCCAGGCCATGGAAAAGGCTGGCATCTACCAACAGTTGGACGAAGGAAAGAAACTGGTCATGGCCAAGGATGTGCGTCAGGCGCTGACCTATGCCGACCGGGGGGAAACCGACGGCGCCTTTGTCTATAAATCCGACGCTCTGATGGCCACCCGGGCGGTCATTCTCTTTGAGGTGAACCAAGAGCTGTATACCCCGGTCACCTATCCTATCGTGATGACCGTCGCCGGTGCTCAGAATGGTGAAGCGAAAGCCTTTTATGACTTTCTCATCGGGCCGGAGGGGCGGAAGGTCTTTGGCAAATTCGGTTTCAGCGCTGCGAAATGACACGATAACAATCTCCCTTGAGGCGACGCCATGTCTTTTCTGCAACCCTCGGATCTCGATGCGATCCTTCTTTCCTTCAAAGTGGCCTGTGCCGCCACCTTGCTGGCAACACCCTTGGGTATTGGCGTCGCCTATTTGCTGGTCTACTCCCGCCTTCCCGGCAAGGCCATTGTCGAGGGTATTGTCAATCTGCCCCTGGTTCTGCCGCCGGTGGTCATCGGTTATCTGCTGCTGGTGCTTTTCGGCCGCCACGGCTGGATCGGCGCCTGGTTGATCCGTTTTGACATCCAGATCATCTTTACCCTCACCGGGGCGATCATCGCCTCGGCGGTGGTTGGCTTTCCCCTCCTGGTGCGTTCGATCCGGCTGGGCATGGAATCGATCGACACCTCCTCCTGCAAGGTGGCACGGACCCTGGGGGCCAGTGCCTGGGACGCCTTTTTCACCATAACTCTGCCCTTGTCGAGCCGGGCAGTCTTGGCCGGCATGACCTTGATGTTTGCCCGCAGTTTGGGCGAATTCGGCGCTACCATCATCCTGGCAGGCAACATTCCCGGTGTCACCCAAACCATCCCCCTGGCCATTTACGAATACACCAGCTCGCCCGGCGGCGACCGGATGGCGCTTTCACTTTGTTTGGTGTCGATCCTGCTCTCCTTTGTCGTGCTGTTGGCAAGCGGTGCAGCCAGCAAAAGCCTGGAGAGGAAATAGTCATGCAACTCGACGTTTCAGTACGGAAAAAACAGGGCGATTTTCAGTTTGCCGCCGAATTCAGTCTCACCGGTCAACGTGTCGGACTGTTTGGCGCCTCGGGCAGCGGCAAGTCGACCTTGATGCATCTGCTGTCGGGGCTACTCAAGCCGGACAGCGGCCACATTCGCCTGGACAATACCGTGCTTTATGACAGTGCGGCCGGGGTCAATCTGCCGCCGGAGAAGCGCAGGGTAGGCGTGGTCTTCCAGCATGCGCACCTCTTTCCTCACCTGAGCGTACGGCGTAACATGCTCTATGGCTGGCGGCGTACGCCGGAACAGGAACGCCATATTCAGCCGGAAGCGATTATCGAGGTGCTCAACCTTGCTCACTTGCTTGACCGGGGGGTGAATCTGCTTTCCGGCGGTGAGCGTCAGCGGGTCGCCCTTGCCCGCACGGTTTTGACCTGCCCCAGGTTGATTCTCATGGATGAACCGCTCACCGGTTTGGACGAGGAGCTCAAGTTTCAGATCATCCCCTACCTGAACAAGGTGTTTGCCGGGTTTGATATTCCCCTGCTGTTTATCAGTCATTCGCTCCTGGAGATGCGGCTGATGACCGAACAGGTGCTGGTGGTCGAGGAGGGGAGGGTGCTGCGGGAAATGGGTACCGAGGAACTGGCCCAGTCGACCTGGGCCGCTTCCCGGCAAGGGTACGTCAATCTCCTGCGCTTGGCACGGCCTGTGCCTCAGGGCGATCTTTGGTCCTATCAGTGGGGGAGTGTCCGGCTGGTACTCACCGATGAGGGCGAGAATGAGGAAAATATTGTCGAATTGGATGCGCGGGAAATACTTCTGTTCAAGCGGCACCCTGAGGCTACCAGCGCTAGAAACCTGCTGCCCTGCACGGTCCGGAAAATTTTCACCGCCGGCAACCGGGTGCGGGTAGAACTGCAATGCGGTTCGCGGCAGTTGATCGCCCAGATCGTGCCTGAAGCGATGCGGGAGCTGGAACTGGTCGAGGGCGGGGAGGTGGTGGCGGCCATTAAAGCCTCGGCCTTCCGGAGGCTGGGGTAGCAGGGAGCCGATCTGCAAAGAGTCGGCGGGAAGTCCATTTACGGACAACCCGCCGATATCGGTAAATAGGGTGTGCTAGCGTTTATTTTTTATGACAGACGCCGCATTTGGCCAGTTCCGGCTTGTTTTTCTTGTGACAATCCTGACACAGGGCATGGGCTGCATTTTTGAAGGTGTTGACCTTCTCGGGCATGCCGGCCTTGCTGTTGTGACAGGTCTCGCATTTCTCTATTTTCTGCCCTTCGGTATAGGCGACTTTCTTCCCGTCAGCGCCCTTGCTGTGGTGGCAGATGCCGCACTCCAGTCGTTCCTGGTGGGCGGCATGCGGAAACTGAGAGGGCTTGGGGGTGGTGGCGGGATCAACGGTTGCCTGCAGGGTTATTTCCGCCGGCCCCTTGTCGGCGGCGATTGCAAAACCGACATACCCGGCCGTGCAGCAACACAGCAGTAACGCGCCGCACATCAACATTTTTCTCATTGTACTCCTCCTTTGTTTTTTTGAACAACCATAAACCACGGCTGCATGGCGGGAGCCAGGGCCGCAGCGACACAACCAACGATCAATCATCGGCATGCAGGATAACCGCAAAGCCGTTAAACATCACCCAAACTATGTCACCTATCATGAGCGCAAGCGCTGCGCCGTTACTGGTGGACGTAAGAGCGCACAGTTCGGTGCCGTCATCAATGCGGACGACATATTCCGAATTGACCTTGCCCTTGTTGATCCGGATGATTTTCCCCTGAAAATGATTGTCGGCACTGCACGCGGAGAGCGTTTCTCCACGTTGCAGGATAATCCACGGCGCTTTGACCTCTGCCGTGACCAGCCGCCCCAGCTGCAACCCCAACCGTTCCAGGCTTTCACTGGTGATGATCGAGGACACCTGGTGGCCGCCGAGATTGATCAGGGTGATCCGGGCCTGGACGTCACCACGTTCTATGGCCACGATCTTGCCGAAAAATGCATTTCTGGCGCTCGTTTTCCGGGAGGATTCCCGCTCGAGATACAGCTTGGTCGCCCGTTGCAGGTCGTCGTCGGAAAACGAAACATGGGCCGTGGTCAGGTTGGGGGTTGAGTGACCGAGCAGCTTTTGCACCGCCTGCAGGGGCATGTTACCGCGTACTAGCTCCACCGCCCGCGCTCGGCGGATCATTTCAGGACCGCCCAGGTGCTTGGGCAGGCCGCAGGCCTCGGCGCGTTCATAGAATTTGCGGCGCACAAAGGCAGGGTCGACGGAGAAGCCATTGGTCAACGATGCGCGGAAATTGGGATCGGCCAGGATCTTCCTGATTTCCTGGCTCAGCGCTGCGGCGACGGCAATTCTTCGCGCGCAGGATTCCTCAGAATCAACAGCCCGGATACAGACCGTCTGTTCATCGATATCGGTGAACGGGTCGAGGCTGAGGATTTCGTTGAGCTTAGCCCCGGTGTAGCGAATGAGAAGAAAAACCAGCAGGATGCGGCGCCGGGAAAGGCGGACGTCGCGCCGGGGGGTGGCATCGATCCACTGGCGGAAGGACTGCTCCAATTGGGCCAGTTGGATGGTGTCCAGGCAGGGGACGTCTTCTGAAAACACGCCATCATCACCCCGAGAACGGGAAGCGTCATCCGTTGATTGCACTGGCTTGTTCCTTTTCGAAATATCCTGGCTCATCGATATGCAACGGTATTGAGGGGGAACGATGACCGGCAGAGTACCATACTTGCGGTCAATTGCGAAGTCCCTCGTTACTCCTGGGCGTGCCTAATGAAGGGTGTTCATACAGGGAAGAGACAAAAGAGCATAAGTAAGGAAATAGGCTAGAAAGTTTCCTGATCGACCCAACCTTGGAATCGGCCCACTAGAATCCAGAAATCGGCGATGGTCTGTTTGCCGGCCTCGGTCAGCCAGGCGCCGCCTCCTTTGCGGCCGCCGGCCTGTTTTTCCACGAGTGGTTGGGGCGCCAGGGTGTTCATGTTTTCAACCAAATGCCAGGCATGACTGAAGCTCATCTGCATGGATTTGGCGGCGGCGGACACCGACCCGTATTCGCCGATACGTTCCAGCAAGACGATTCGGCCCCAGGAGAGGTAGGTCGTCCCTTCACTCTCAATCCATAAGCGGCCCTTTATCTGCAAGCCACCACTGATCCGGACCGTCACCATCGCATTCTGTTCGTTGGTTTTTCGTGTTTTCGGCATAAATATTCATCCAGTTAAAGATGGTGTCAGTGATCCCCGCAGCCGGAAGCGGGAATCCTGACTGCGCCTCAAGTTGGGGGGGCGGAGTGAAGATACGTCGTGCCTCGCTTAACTGACCGCCAACAGGTGTTTCAGCGCCGCGGTTTTTGTCTGCAGATCCACCGGGATCTCGTCTTCGGTAAAACAGCGGACCCCGGCCACGGCTTCCAGGCTGCCCAGCACCCGGCAGAGGGCGTGGCAGCGCCCGGTAAAGGCATGAAAGGTGAGCATGATCCGGCCCTGAGACCGGCCATTGGCCTGGGGATTGGCGCCAAAGCCGATGAAGCTGTCAATCTGGATGCCGCGCCCGGAAAAGACCGAGGCAATGGCCGCCGTATCGCCCGGATGATCCCTGGTGGTCAGGACCACCAGCCACAGTTGCATCTCAGTTGCCATGAGGCCACCATTGGTTGATTTTTTTCTTGATCCCCTGGGCGGAGCATTCGATCAGGGTGCGTTCGGCGGACGTAATTTCATCGCGGTCCGGCATCACCTGCAGCACCGAGCCGGCGAGCAGCAAGCGGCCACCGCAGGGGCCGTGCAGACCGTTTTCTCCTTGGTGCATGTATTGGGCCGAAATCTCGACCCGCCTCCCTTCGAGCACTGCCTTAACCAGTTCCACCGTGGCTGCGGCGGTGGC
Organism: Desulfobulbales bacterium; assembly: GCA_038318785.1. GTDB lineage: Bacteria > Desulfobacterota > Desulfobulbia > Desulfobulbales > Desulfobulbaceae > Desulfobulbus. Next base: position 18,400 of record JBBQCO010000057.1, read on the forward strand.
AGTCTGGGTTTTGGCGTCGGTGTAATGGATGGCAAAGGGTTTGAGGGGGACACGAAGGTCGGGGGGCAGGTCGCGGACGTACCGGAGTGCGTGGATCGCGCCGTTAACGGGGTCGGAGCCGATCATTGCAATCAGGTTCCGTTGATGTGCAAGCAAGGCGGCCGGATAGTCCTCGGTGCGGAGGCCCCGGCGTAGTTTCGGCTCAGCCAGCCGCCATTCGTTCTCGGTCATGCCCTGGACCCGGACCGAACTCCAGACCGGCACCATGCCGTTGCCGTGTTCGCCGAGCATGAAGCCGCGTACCCGCTGCCGCCGGATGCCCAGATCCGAGGCGATCTCCCAGCGGAAACGGGCTGAATCGGAATAGGCGCCCATGCCGATCACATGGGTGCGGGGCAGGTATCGGGCGAAAATGGCCACCCCCAGTTCGACTGGATTGGTGACGATGATCACCACCGGCGGGTCTTCACTCCGGGTGTCGGCCAGTGACCGGGCGAACCGTTCAAACACCTCGACATTGGCCCTGGCGAGAATGTCACGCGAAGCGGCACCAATCTCCGAGGGGGCGGTGGAAAAGGTCTGGCCGCCGGTGATGACCACCACATCGCCGATGATCTTTTCGGGATCGTCGGTGACGTTGAGCTCTGGAATGATTTCGGCGTAGGCGTCCTGGAGGTCGGCGCGAAAACCATGCAGCAGGTGTGGTCGCTTGGAACGGGGGTTGCTCCCCACCAGTTGGAGGATTTCCCGGTTTTCCAGCAACCGCTGCTGCACGATCTGGGTGACGATTTCGCGGCCGCAGCCCCCGCTGGCTCCGACTATGGTGACGTCCATGACATCTGATCTCCGTGGGGAGGGTATTTGTCTCCGGCGCACCGCAGGAGTCGTCGTTATTGCGACAAACAACAAAAAGTCATTCTACCTGACCCGGACGGTCTGCCAAGAAATTTTTCATCAAGTATTGTTGAAGGCCAGTCTCGAGATACATCTTCCTGTGCGCATCGTGCGAATGTGCACAGTGAGAAAGAACAGCCCCTTCTTGCGGCAAACAGGTCATTCCAGGTATAGAGAGCGGGTACATACAGCTGAGGCACAGCAGTCGAAAAAGGAACGGTACCGCAATGGAGTCGGGAATTTGGTTGGACAGGGAAGATCAAGCATGGCAGCGGGGCATAGAGCCCTTGCGGGGGCAGGTGGGGCGGAGAGGGTCTGTCTCCATGACGCGCAGACTGGCCAGTGGCTCGATTTTTCCCGACCGTACCGGGTGATCACCACCAGTAAAGCAGAGGAGGTGGTGGCCTGTCTGTGCGAGGTCGAGCGACTTGTGGCAAGTCATGGCTGGGCCGCGACCGGTTTCCTTGCCTACGAGGCGGCGCCGGCCTTTGATGCTGCCCTTCAGGTGAGGCCGGACAGTCGCTTCCCGCTGCTCCGGTTTGGTCTTTATCCGCCGCCTCGGCCCGTGGAACTGCCGGAATCCACGCCGGCGCCGTCCGATCTCGCCTGGTGTCCGACGGTCGATCAAACAGAGTATCGGGCCGCTGTTGAGCGCGTGCAGCACTATATCGCCGCCGGCGACACCTATCAGGTCAATCTCACACTGCGACTGCACGCCGAATTCAGTGGTGATCCGCTGGGCCTCTTCCGAGCGCTGGCCCGATCCCAGCAGGGAGACCACCTCGTCTATGTCGACCTCGGCGACCGAGCCCTTT
>JBBQCO010000058.1:0-20094 GCA_038318785.1 Desulfobulbales bacterium
TGTCTTCAGGGGCATCACTGAACAATGACCCCTGGATATTTCCGTATGAGCCGCTCTTCTCAACAGGAGACCCTGTTTGTTCCGTTTCCCACTGTTCGATACGGTCAAGCAACCCTGCGACTCTGTTGCCGACCTCGGTCCGCTCGGTGCTCAGATGAAAGACGTTGCTTTTCAGGTCAACGCACTCAGCATCACGTTCCTGCAAGGTCTCCTGCAGTGCATGAAAATCCGATTTCAGTTGATTGTATTTCGTCAACAGTTTATCGACAAACTCCTCCAGGCGAACCAATTCCGCATTGTTTTCCATAACGCATCCTCTAATATTTAAGTTGCCGAAAAGGTTAAGAAATCATAACCTTACGAAATTAGGACAGAATGAAACAGGGTGTAACTATACAGATCGAGCCCCCTGAACGCAAGGATTTTGCTTGGAGCAGGGGAGGTGGCGTTCTTTTTTCCAAACAAAATTTATATCCGGCTGTATTCCCATGCAATGGGCCGTCCGTTTGCGTAGGGCATGTATCCGTGAAAGATGCGCGGATCAGCATCAAAAACCAAAGGAAGGAAATATCGATCACCCTCCCACATCGGCAATTGATCGAGGCCGGATATCGGATACCAATCGAGTTCCCCTTCCTCGTTTCTTTCTTTCAGTTTTCCCGCAAAGACTGTGATCAAGAAAATAAAACCGAGCCAATTCTCACCTTCGGGGCCAAACCCTGTCCAGTTGATCGTGCCCCGCAACTCTAACTTTCTGCACTCGATACCGGATTCCTCCCGGATTTCTCTTCTCATGCAGGTCATAACATCCTCATTCGCCTGCATCTTTCCGCCAAGACCGTTATATTTACCGAGATGTTGATCTGACTCCCGGGCATTCCGATGCACCAGCAAGGTCTGTAAACCGTCGGGGGAAACAATGTAACCAAGAGTGCCAATGATGGGCATATACATACGACTTTCTCCTTAACAAAAACAACATGTTAGCTCGAAGCGACATGCCGCTGTAACTTTTATCGCCGGGGCGGACGTAATATGATACAATCCCACTATTTTAATCGGTGTCTCCTCTTCCTTCCCCCAACTGAAACTGCATGTACCATGATTTCTCCCCAATCGGAACGCAAAGCAACCCGCGCCCTTTTCTTTTTTGTTTTTTTCTTTTTTTTCTCTTTCGGACTGTTCGCCTCACCCACAGGGTCCTTGGCAGCAGAAAACTTCCCCCTTTACCCCTGCATCAGGGCCAATGTAAAATTTTGGGAGGATGTCTACAGTCGCTATTCCACCCGCCAGGGCATTTTGCATGATACGGATGATCTTAGCCGGGTCTATGCGGTCATTGACCTTGTCGACTGGGAAGCCCCGGATTCGGCGAAAACAAACAGTGGACGCATCCAGACCGCAAAAAGCCGGATCAATACCATCCTTACCAATCTTGGTTCCGGCATCCCGCCCCGTACCGTTGAAGAGCGGCGAATAGCCGGACTTTTTCCCAAACAGCGCCATACCACCTATCACGAGGCACGGGAAAATATCCGTTTGCAAATCGGTCAAAGCGACCGCTTCAAGGAGGGGCTTATCAGTTCCGGCAGATATCTGCAGCAATTCCGGCAAATTTTTGTATCTCAAGGACTTCCCGCAGAACTGGTTTACCTGCCCCATGTGGAATCCTCTTACAACCCCAAGGCTTATAGCAAGGTCGGTGCTGCTGGTCTCTGGCAGTTCACCCGGACCACCGGAAAGGATTTTATGACCATTAACCAACTGGTCGATGAACGCTACGATCCTTATCTCGCCACCCAGGCCGCCGCCCGGTTGCTCAAAGAGAACTACGCGCAACTGCAAACCTGGCCGCTGGCTCTCACGGCATACAACTATGGTCGTGCAGGGATGGTGCGGGCTGTAAGACAAGAGGGGAGTTATGAAGGCATTTTCAAATCATACAATCAAGGATATTTCAAATTTGCTTCCCGCAATTTTTACTCGGAATTTCTTGCAGCCATGCGGGTTGCCAAACGGATGGGGGGCAACCCGGCATTACCCTTTGAACGGCCTGAGGCTACCGACATTTTTCGACTCAAAGAAGATGTGCCCATTGGTCGTCTGCGCGCAACTTTTCATATTTCTCCCGAGAATTTTGCTCGCCTCAACCCTGCCTTGATGCAACCCGTACTTAATGGAGAAAAGGCGGTCCCCAAAGGATACCTGGTGCGCCTGCCTGCTGCCAAACAGAGGAAACAGCGGCGGGTTCCATAACCCACAGATTACAAGTGCCGCCTCTGGTTTGATCGGCGTACATTGAAAACCAGGCCATGACAGGGAATATTGCTCACCGCCCCTCGTTTGAAAAAACGGTAAAGAAGACTTCAACACACTCGGCAGATAAACACCATGGACATCTCAAAAACCATTGCTGAAATGAAAAAACGTCCCGATTTTAATGAGAAAGTCGGCATGATCCTCATCCATAACGGGACGGTGCGCAGTTGGTCACGAAACGATCACCAGCAGGTAGGCATACTGGAAACGACGGTCGATTTCGAAAAGATTGAACGCCTTCGTCAGGAATATCTTGAATGGCCAGGTATTTATGACATAATAGTTGAAGCCCGCTCCGGTCGTTTTGCTCCCGGTGACGACCTGCTGTTCATCATTGTTGCCGGCGATTTACGAGAAAACATCAAACCGGTGCTGGCCGAACTGCTTGACCGCATCAAAGCCGAGGCTGTAAGGAAAAAAGAAATTTTTCTGTAGTACCTTTCCATCCGCGTCTGCCCGTGGCCAGCCAAGGAGCCATTTTATGACCTCAGCCGAAACGCTTATTGAAAAATTCAAGAAAATCAGGACACTTCCTCATATTGTCACGCGACTTGTCCAGTTGGTGAACGATGAGGAATCGACCCTGCAGGATTTTGAGGCGGTGATCCGGCTGGATCCTGCCCTTGTCGCCCGACTGCTGACCCTGGTTAATAGTTCCTATTTCGGCCTGACCCGGAAGGTTGATTCTATTTCCCGGGCCGTCGCTCTTTTGGGAATGAAAAATCTTCATAATATTGCGGTGACCGACGCCATTCAGGGCATGCTCCGCAGTCATTCCGGATCCGCCGAATTCTCTCCCCAGCGTTTATGGTTGCACAGCGCTGCCTCCGGTATCTGCTGTAAGATGATTGCCGAGCGCATTTTTTCCATCAACGGTGACGACGCCTACCTCTGCGGTATCCTCCATGATATTGGATTGATAGTGGAAATGGCGGCGGACCAGGAAACGTTTCTCCAGCTTACAGAACAACTTGCGGTGGGGGGCCCCTCTATTGTGGAGTTGGAGAGCCGCCTGTTTCAAACCGATCATTGTCAGATAGGGTATATCCTCGCCAAAGATTGGCGCATCACCGACCCGATAGCGGAGGCTATTCGCGATCACCATCAGGAAGATAACGGGTCCATAGCTCCCCATTCGCCCACCGGTATTCTCCAAATGAGTGAATACATCATTCAGCAACTCCATTTTTCCGCCATAAAAGAGGGGCTTATACCCAGCCTCGCCCCCTCTCTGGCAGCGCATATTCAAGCCAACGTGGAAGAATACAGGGTGCTCGCGGAAGATCTTCCGGAAGAGCTTGAAAAAACAAAACAAATGTACGGCGGTTGAGGTTAAATCTCATGACTCTGACCCCTCTTTTTGCCGATCTTGTTGACCCGATTGCGGAATTGACCGCTCTACGTGTTCATCTGGAGCAAGAAACCGAAGATATCCTTTTTTTCTGCCTGGATCACTCGGGTCACCATGTGGTTTCCGACGGTTTTCCCCTGAAGGCCGACCAAGCTGTTAGCGCCATTGCGGAAAATGAAAAGAAATCTTCGGAGCAAGCTTTCTCCTTGCAGGGCCGGATGTTTTTTCTTTTGGCCGTTCCCGACCTCCAAGTATACGTTCTGGCGACCCCGACCGATTCCAACCAGAGTGAAACCAGCCATTGGGTTGCAAGCATCATCCGTCTTGCGGTCCGCCTCTTTCTTGCCCATCGGGAAACGGTTGAGACGGTCAACCGGCTCCGGATTCAGAAGAAGCAATTTGACCGGAAATCGGCGGTTCTGGAAAAGAAGTTCCAGGATATAATGGCTGAAAACGAACAGAATTACAGAAAGATACAAGATCAGCAGCTTAATTACTCCAACACCCTGCAGGGGGAAATCAAAAAACAGACCGCAGAATTACGAACTGCAAAAAAGGCAGCCGAGGCCGCCAATATTGCCAAGAGCGAGTTTTTGGCCGCCATGAGCCATGAAATTCGCACTCCCATGAACGGTATTATCGGCTTCACCGACATGCTCCTGGATACGGGGCTCGACGGTGAGCAGGAGGAGTTCGCCCAGACCATCAAGCGCAGCTCTGACGCCCTGCTTTCGCTGATTAACGACATCCTCGATTTCTCCAAGGTGGAAGCGGGAAAGCTCGACCTGGAATGCATCAATTTCGATCCTGAAATTACCGCGCAGGATGTCTGCGACCTGGTCCGGCCCAAAGTGGTTTCCCGACCGATCGAGGTGCTCTGCCGGATCGATGACGCCCTACCGGCCAATGTCATGGGCGACCCGGGCAGATTTCGCCAAGTCTTGGTCAACCTCATGGGCAATTCGGCAAAATTCACCAAGCAAGGCGAGCTCGAATTGGCGCTGAGGGTCGACGAGGAAACCGAGGCAACCATTACCCTGCATGCGACAATCCGCGACACCGGCATCGGCATTCCTGAGGATAAACTGGAATCGATTTTCGAAGCCTTTCGCCAGGCTGACGGTTCCACCACTAGAGAGTATGGAGGGACGGGCCTCGGGCTTTCTATTTGCCGCAAAATCGCCAAGCTGATGGGCGGCCATGTCTGGGTTGAAAGCCAAATTGGCAAGGGCAGCATCTTTCATTTCACCGCCATGCTGCAAAAGGCACAGCAGCAACAGACCAAAACCTTCAATAAGGTCAGTTTGGACGGCAAACGGGTGCTGATCGTCGATGACAACCCCACCAATCTCAGCATTCTTCAACACATACTCCAGGCTGCGAAGCTTGAGGTCGTGGCCATTCAAGAGAGCGGCATCGTGCATTCGGTTCTCCAGGAGGCGATCAATGCTCGTCATCTTTTCGATCTCATTATCCTCGACATTCAAATGCCGGCGCCGGACGGATACGCCCTGGCCCGGCTGATTCGTCACGAATTACCCGAGACAGCGACCATTCCATTATTGGCGTATACGTCAACAACAGATAGAAATGCCCAACGCTGTAAGGATGCCGGTTTCGACGCCTTTCTCACCAAACCGACCCGGCGGGAGATCCTCTTCAAAACCATTGAAAAACTTCTGGGGGCCGACGAACCAATAGCAGCCGCCTCCTCGGTCAAGGAAGAATTCATCACCCAGTACAGCGTCCGTGAGGAACTCAAGCAATCGGTTCGTATCCTCTTGGCCGAGGACAACCCGGTTAACCAGAAGCTGGCCGTGCTCATTCTTACCAAGGCTGGCTACAAGGTTGATGTGGTCAATAATGGCCGCAAAGCAGTTGAGGCTTTCACCGAACGTTCAGCAGACTTCGATCTCATCCTCATGGATATTCAGATGCCCGAAATGGATGGCTTGGCTGCAACCAAGGAGTTGCGGGCCAAGGGATTCAACTCTATTCCCATCATTGCCATGACCGCCAATGCAATGAAAGGCGACCGGGAAATCTGCCTGGGGGCCGGCATGAACGATTACATCACTAAACCGGTGAAACGGGAAATTATCTTTGAGATCATTGAGAAATGGCTGCACCGCGAACTGGGGAGATAACCGAACCGGAAGACACAGGGATGATGCCCTCACCGGCACCCTCTGACTCCGGGCCTCGGCCCCATGACAGTTCCCGCCGATTTCACCGATGGGTTTTTTCCTCGGCGCCTCCAACCAACAGATGCATCCATTTCTTTCGCATCAGCCTGCGCATCCTTCTCATCATGTATGAGGAGTTTTTCCGGACCCACCTCGCAATCAGGGCGTCCGCCCTTACCTATGCCATTCTTCTTTCCCTCATTCCCATACTGGCGCTCAGCACGTCCATCCTGAAAGGGCTCGGCAATGACGAGCAATTAAAACAGGCGGCCATACGCCTTATCGATCAGTTGGAAGCGCCGGTTCTCTCGAGAGAAGTGCCTGCAGGCATGGACCTGTCGCAACTCCAACCGGTCGCACCTGACCCCCCCAACCTATCTCAGCCGGCCAGTCTGTCGGCAACAGCGCATCTCCATCGGGCCGTTGATATTATCTTTCAGTACGTTGATCGCACCAACTTTGCCGCTCTCGGTATTTTCGGCGTCCTTGGCCTGATAATTGTCGTTCTGCTTGTCCTCTCTTCCATTGAAGAGGCGATGAACGTTATCTGGCATACCCGGAAAGGGAGGTCATTTTTACGAAAAATAATGGATTACATGGCGTTGTTGATCCTCTTGCCCATTTCACTGAACGTTGCCCTGGCAGGGGAAGCCATTCTCGCCAATCAAAAAATCATGGAGTATTTGAGTGCGCTCCTGCCATCGGCCTGGATGGTCACTTTTTTGATTAAGCTGGTGCCTTTTCTCTTCATAGTTATCACCCTCATGACCATGTACCTGTTTTTTCCCCATGTGAAGGTGAAGACATCGGCAGCCTTGATCGGGGCGGTGTTTGCCTCCATCTTTTGGTTCATCTTTCAGAAATTGTACATCGCTCTCCAGGTGGGTGTAGCCAATTATAACGCCATCTACGGCTCCTTTGCGTCCATTCCGCTCTTTCTTATTTGGCTGCAGATCGGCTGGACCTTTATTCTTCTTGGCGCATCCCTGGCCTATGCCATTCAACACCATCAACATTACCATCATTCCGACGGAACACTTCCGCCGCAACGACAGCTGCAGGTCGCCTTTGACATTCTCCGAATCGTCTATGACAATTTTGAAAGACGGCTACCGACCACAATAGCTTTGCTGTACAAGCAACTGCCGCAGGCCCGATGCGCGGACATCAAGACGGCGGTAGCCCTTCTCGTCAAAGGGCATCTGCTCAACAGCAGCAACAAACAGTCTGAAGATATGCTTGTCCCGGTCACGACAACGGACAGACTGCCTGCCAGCGAAGTTGTGCGGTTGATTCTCGGCGGGGAGATGTATCCTGCACCCGGCGGACACGTTGCCACACGGGCAATTGATGCGGCGGCAGATGCCTTAGACTCAACCTTCCTCAAACGCAACATCTTGTCGAGCGAACATGAAGCGACCCTTGCCCCAGACCATTCATCGAATTCTTGGAAGCAATAATATTCTTATCGTTGTCGCTGACGGGTACAACACCTCGTCGGGTAATCAGCCAGGCAATTATCTCGCCGATATGGCCCTGACCCTGGCGGTGAAACTTACCTCCTACGCCGTTGTCAACACCAAGTACAAAAGAGAGATCATGGATCTTTCTGATGTCAGCGCCATCCAAACCCGTTCCAAGGTACGAGAGGCGTTTCTCCAGCCGATTGTGAAGTTCAAGAATGAAATCGCCAGCAATGGATTACTGCCGCTTATTTTTTTCTTTCAGACGCTCCCTGGAGCCGAAATGAACGAGGAGATGTTTCTTTTTGGATATGGCCAGGGTGAACGAGCCTCTCTGGACGCCCCCCATCGCCCGACCATTTCACCGTCTCTGCTCTCCAGGATTCGGGTCGCCGTTGAGGATCAGCATCTCACCACCGCACTAGCGCCCGTTGATTCGCCGCATAGTGGCAGGGAATCACACCACCTCAATCAACTGTTCCGGCAAAAACAATCGGTTGAGGATCTGTATGATCCTGAAGTCCGTTCTGTGCTCATTTCCGTTCGCGATGATTTAGTCAATCAACAACAGACAGCCGAATCAATTGCCCTGATGTTGGCGCCTGCCTTGGCCCAGTTCAGCTTGGCCATGTCCCTGGTACGCAATATTGACATCAACAATATCGACACCGCTAGTTCTGACGATTTGCAGTATATTTTTCGGCTACAAGGCGATAAGCGCTATGCTGATTTGTTGCGGGAATCGTACATTGAGGAACTGGCGGGATCGATTGAGCGAAATGGTCTGCTGCATCCGCTGGTGCTGCTGAAAAAAAATGATGGGCGCTATAAAATTCTGTGCGGTTTTAGAAGATACCAGGCCCTGAAACGACTCAACCGTCCCTTGGTGGAAGCCAAGGTTTACCAGGAAACCGATTTTTCGGCTGAAGATTTTTTTAATATTTCCTTGGCGGAAAATACCAAGCGAAGGAACCTCAATCCAATCGAAATTGGCAATTTCCTCGAATCAGCCAGCATTTCTCTGGGGTTAAACAACGCGGCGCTGGCCGAGCAATTTGGTGGAACACTCGGTATCGGCAAGCCCGGTCAAAAGGTCTCGCATTCAACTATTCATAAATACAGAAAGGTGAATCAGATCCGCCTTCGCGGCGAATCTCCGGAAATCATCTCCGATGTCATCAATGAAAAATTGCAGTTTTCAATCGCTTCGGAAATTTTAGCGCCCATCAAAAACGGCGAGGATAGAGATAGCTTCTATCTGCAGCTCGTTAAGCCGCTTTCTCCAACACGACCGCAGCTGACCAAAATGCTCGCTCTTCTTGAAAACATGGCTCCCACCCTGAATGAAGCGATTGCTCTGAAGAATGTGCAGCAGGCATTAGTCAAAGCCAACAAATCGGCACAGCCGGCCGCGACCCTGCTCAAGCTCTTGAGTAAAAAAAATGAAGCTCAACAGAGCTCGCGGCAGGCTGGGTTCGAGAGTAAAGTGGATATGATCAGGAAAAACTACTTTGGTGAGCAAGCCAGCAAGCGCGATTTCAATATTGTTCCCTCTTCGTCCTCAAGGAAAGACGAACTAATTGTCAATGTCCGTATTCAAAAAGGAAAAACCCAGGACATCCTGCAACGATTGCTCACCGCTCTGGAGCAAAACGATCTTTTTGCGGAACCGAAGAGCACGTAGCTCCCTTTGCTTAAGGGCGATGGGGGGCGATGTCTTTTTTTCGCATGCGAAAAGACCACCCGCCCCTCTTGCCAAGTGCTCGATTAGCTAGCCGCTTGAACAGTAAACGCTCGATGCCAGTTCTAGCTGGGGTGTTTCATCTCCAACCCCGTTCCCAGTAACTACATCCTGATTTTGGCTTCGGTCTTGGCTGGATTTTTCGCAAGATGCTTGTACTGGTTCATCGAGAGTTCCGCGAACCGGCCGACGATGCGGGGCAGGTCGGTGTTATTCCAGATCCTGGCAAACTAGGCATGGGAGCGGATGTTTTCGCCGATAAAAAAGGATGTATCGTCGGGTTTCAGGGAGATGTCATCAGGCCGTATTTCCAAGGCGCCGTCACTGACCTTCCTGAACAGTTCCTGCATGCAGTAGACAAACGATTTCTTCACATCCTCGGTCGACTCGGCCTCGTTGATTTTCTTCCTAAATTTGGACATCAGTTCGTTTTCCACATGGGTAAATGAAAACTGCTGCATCAGATACCCTCCTTACTGTCAGGTTGATGGATGTTCATGGTTACCTTTTGAAAACCGAATAGACGCGACCCTGCGATGAAAATTTGCGCCGCCCTTTTTTGAAAGGGCTCTTTTTGATCATGAATCGAAAGCTTTGAACCCGCAGCATCGAGTACGTTGAGAACTATTTTTTTCATATACCTGAGAAGCAAACTTGTCCCGCCACTCCATTTGTTTGAAGTAACGATGTACAGAGAGAGAAGGAAAATCAACAAAGAGAAATTGCAGGTAAAATGGATAGTACAAATATCATGTGCGGAGTGGATGCGGTTGATCAAGGCGATCATTGGATCGGCAAGTTTTCCAGGGCTACTCGATGAACGCACTCTCGGGGTGTTGAAAATGCTCACCCAGGTCATTTGCTTAACTCCTGGAGGCCTCATAACTGCGACCGATAAGCAGGGGGAGGAGCCCTGCAGGAAACAGGGCATGCGCTCGTGAAAAAGCCGGTTTTTTTATTGAAGATCAATGAAATCTTTGCGTAACGCCGCGAGGTTATCCTGGTAATCCTTGCAGTCGCCATATTCCATGAACTTGTGATAACGGCTATGGATGGCAGCCAGTTTTCTGGCATGTTTAATCGGGCACCAGTACTGTTCAGTTCTCGCTGCTATCTCCTGGATATATGCGAGCAACCCGTTGAAGTATCCGCAATAGGAACAGTTTAATTTCTCAACGATATTCAAGTATTGAAGAGAATGTCTGTCAATTATTATATATTCACTTCTTTTCACCTTAGGTATCCCGTAGATAGGGAAACAAATCATTTGGTAAAATGTTGCAGAGACGTCCATGCATAGTGCAGGGATGAGGCAGAACCAAATAATCGGGAATGTTATCATGTTTAAAAATGAAGCATGGATCAGATAGGATGATAACTTCACATGGAATTTCTTTTGATATTTTTTCGCCTCTTCCTCAAAATAAATTTTTTTACCTTTTATTTTATAAAAAAATTCTTCCTCCTTTTTTCCAATTTCAACGAGCAACTCTTTTTCAAGTTTTTTTATTTCCTCTATGATATTTTGAATTTTATTCATTTTGTGGTCATCCCTTATAGATGGTTTGATTCTCTTTTTAGGAGAAAATGTAATTATATATGCTATAAAAATAACTCTATTTATTCATAAATGGTCAAGTGAATAATGAGACGTTCGCCCCACTTTGGCGAATGGAATTCTTTCGCTGAAAGAATCACGCCTTTGTTATCTTCTTTGGAAGAGACAATTTCGTGATCGTCGTTCCGCATCTTTATATTGAAAATGATGCAATTTTATTGTCATTATTACCTTGTTCAGTTTCAAATACCAGTCGATGGCGGTCTTTGTCTCGAGTTTTCCCCATCGACCTCATTCGACCTTCTACCTGTTGACAAGTTCTCGAGACTGGGAAAATGTTGATGTCATCCCTTTACTCTCTGTAACCTGGTGTACGAATGGATTGCAGAACAGCAACACGGAGGAGATGCGTACAAGTCAGTGGATACCGGCAAGGGCGGGATTACCAGATGGAGATTTAGTGATCCGGGGAATCAACAATGACCAATAAAGATGAACGAACCCAGAAAGTTATCCCTGAAGCGCGCACGACACGCCAGGCGCAGGCTGAGCAAACTCTACGCCAACGGGCTGAAGAAGTGTTCCGAGAGAAAACGGTCCAGGTGCCTGAAAGCCTGGATGCGACCTGGCCCCAAGAAATACAACACAAACTCCATGAACTGCAGGTGTACCAGGTCGAGCTTGAGCTGCAAAACGATGAGCTACGCCGGGTGCAGGAAGAGTTGGAGAGCATCCGGTCACGTTACTTCGAGCTCTATAATCTGGCACCGGTCGGTTATTGCACACTCAGCGACAAAGGGTTGATCCTGGAAGCCAACCTCACCGCCGCAGTGATTCTGGACGTAGAGCTTGGAGTGTTGGTCAAGCAACCGATCTCCCGGTTTATTCATAATGAAGACCAGGATATCTACTCCGCACACCGTAAACAATTAATTGAAACCGGTCTTGCGCAGGTGTTCGATTTGCGGATGGTGAGAAAGGGTCAAGTAGCCTTTTGGGTACAGTTGCGTACCCTTGTTGCGAGTGATGCCGATGGCACACCTGTCTACCGTCTCGTGCTGAGCGACATTACTGAGCAAAAGCATACTGAGGCGACATTGAAGGCGAGCGAAGAGCGGTACCGCGAGCTGGTGCAGAATGCAAATAGTGCCATCTTCCGTTTCAAGAATGACGGCACTATTACCTTCTGCAATGAATTTGCCCAATCCTTTTTCGGTTACCGCGCAGACGAGATGGTCGGCGGCAATGTGCGCCTCCTACTGCCGCAAAAGGATTGTAAAAGGGTTGACCTTCCAAACTTGTTTTGTGATGCAGTGGCCCACCCGGAGTGTTCCCGGAACACCGAAAATGAAAATGTCTGCCGGGACGGCCGCAGGGTGTGGATGAACTGGACCAACAAGGCGCTCCTTGATGGGAACGGACGGGTTGTCGAAATTCTCTCCGTCGGCAACGATCTAACTGCTCGCAAGCAGATGGAGGCGGCTCTGCGTGAAGGCCAAATAAAGCTGGAAGCCGCGCTGGCCAGTATGGCGGAAGCCGTGTGTATTTCCGATGTCAAAGGGCATTCCATCGATTTCAATGATGCTTTTGTGACGTTTCACAGGTTCAAGGACAGAAGCCAGTGCCCTAGGGATTTTACCCACTACTCTGCCATGTTCGATATGTTCACGGGCAACGGGGAACTAGTGCCGCCTGAGATGTGGGCGATACCGCGAGCGCTCCTTGGCGAGACGGCCACGAACGTTGAATACACCGCCCGGCGCAGAGATACCGGCGAGACCTGGGTGGGCAGCTATAGTTTTGCGCCCCTTCTCGATAAAAATGGCGCAATCATAGGATCTGTGGTTTCCGGTCGCGATGTCACCGAGCGCAAGCAAATGGAATCCTATCGGGAAATGGCCAGGGAAGTCCTGCAGATACTCAACAATCCTGAGTCATTAACGGATTCCATCCAGCAGGTTGTCGACGTGTTGCAGAATGGAACGGGATGTGATGCTGTGGGTATTCGCCTGCACGACGGAAAGGACTTCCCTTATATTGCCCATAAAGGCTTTCCTCAGGAGTTTTTACAGCGGGAAAACACCATTATTGCGCGTAACTTGGAGGGTTCGATTTGCAGGGACGAAGACGGTAACTTCCGCCTCGAGTGTACCTGCGGTCTGGTCATTTCCGGCCAAACCGACCCCGGCAATTCCCTGTTCACACCGGGGGGGAGTTTCTGGACGAACGATTCCTCTGTACTCCTGGACATCCCTGCCAACGAAGATCTCCGGTTTCAGCCCCGCAACCAGTGCATTCATTACGATTATGCGTCTAGTGCACTGATCCCAATTCTGGATCACAAAAAGATTGTTGGGTTGCTGCAACTCAACGATCAGCGCAAAGGGTGTTTCACGATCAACTCGATTGAAATCCTGGAAGCAATCGCAGTGCATATCGGAGCGGCGTTGATGCGTAAGCAAGCCGAGGCGGCATTACGGGTCAGCGAAACAAAGTACCGCTCACTATTCGAGAACATGATTAACGGGTTCGCGCTCCATCAAATCGTCGTCGATGAATCAGGACATCCCATTGATTATATTTTTTTGGAAGTCAACCATGCCTTTGAAAAGCTGACGGGAATGAAGGCCGCTGATATTCTCAATAAAAACGTAACTCATGTGCTGCCCGGCATTGAGAACGACCCCGCCGGCTGGATAGACCTCTTTGGCGAGGTTGCGCTGACCGGCAAAGAACTTAGCTTTGAACACTATTCCGAACAGCTCGGACGTTGGTACGCAGTTATGGCCTACCGGCCGAGGCAGGATTTTTTTGCAACGGTGTTTGAAGACATCACGGAGTGGAAGCAAGCGGCAGTGGCAGAGAGCCGACTGGCAGCCATTGTTGCGAACGCGGAAGTGGCGATTGTCAGTCAGGACCTGAAGGGAATCATTCAAACGTGGAACGTGGGAGCGGAGAATGTCTTTGGATACAAGGCACATGAAGTGATTGGCAAAAATATCTCTCTTCTTGTTCCTCCCGGTCATACTGATGAGATTCCCGAGATCCTGGAGCGGATAGCGCAAGGTAAAATCGTCGAGAATTTTGAATCTGTCCGCACGCGAAAGGAGGGTGGGATCATCCCCATCTCCCTGACTATCTCTGCGATCAGGGATGCCAACGGCAAGATGGTCGCGGCGTCCCTGATTGCGCATGACATCACCAAACGTCAGCAGGCCGAGCAACTCCAAACTCTCAATCAAGAGCTGGAGCTGCGGGTTGAGCAACGGACCCGGGAGTTGCAGGAAACGCAAAAACAATATCTCCATGCGGAAAAACTTTCGGCCATTGGCAAGCTCTCGGCTTCGATCGCCCATGAATTCAACAATCCCCTGCAAGGCATCCTGACCATCCTCAAAGGGTTGAAGAAAAGGGCGATACTGGGGGCGGAAGATATGGTGTTGCTGGACGCGGCCATTGGCGAGAGCGACCGGATCAAGGAGTTGATCCGCGGCCTCCAGGAGTTCAACCGCCCCTCCTCCGGGTGTAAGGTGCCGATGGATGTGCACAAGGCCCTTGATTCTATGCTGCTCCTGCACAAAAGTGATTTTAAGGGGAAACGGATTGCTGTGGAATGCCACTACGCCGAGCGGTTACCCCCCATCCTGGCAGTTCCCGACCAGATCAAGCAGGTTTTTCTCAATTTGCTGACCAATGCGGCGGATGCCTGCCGGCTCCCCGGCGGGGTGATCACCGTCGGCACCCGGCACGAGGGCAATCGGGTGGCCATTACCATCTCGGATACCGGTATTGGCATCAAACCCGAGGAAATGGACTTAATATTTCAACCCTTCTACACCACCAAGCCCGAGATTAAGGGAACTGGTCTGGGTTTGTCGGTCAGCCATGGCATAGTCGAAAACCACGGAGGAGAAATCCGGGTCGAGTGCCGGCCGGGGGAAGGCGCAACGTTCACCGTTCTGCTCCCCATCAACAATACGGTCCGCGCCGTTTCGGCATTCGACAGAGGAACCTTGCCTCCAGGCTGAACGTGGTATAATCGGATCAGAAATGGCACCCCTGAGCATGCACGAGAAAGGAGAGATCCCTTTGGCTGAAACAACGATTCTTTTTGTCGATGACGAAGAGGTTATCCGGAAGTCTTTTACCCGGGAACTGCAGCTGGAACATTTCGAGGTCACAGCAGTTGCCAGCGGGGGTGAGGCCATCAGCGCCCTGGAAAACGGGCAATACGACCTGGTTGTGACCGACCTGATGATGCCCGGCATTGACGGCTTTGGCGTACTCAAAGCTGCCAAGAACCTTGCACCGTTCACCAGCGTCATCATCCTCACCGGTTACGGGGACATGGGTTCGGCCATCGATGCCCTGCGTCTGGGAGCAGACGATTTCACCCTCAAACCCTGTGAGGTCGAGGAGCTGGTCTTTCGAATCAGGCGCTGTCTGGAGAAACGAAACCTGCTGCAGATGCTGTCGCTGCAGAATCAACGCTTGGAGGAGGAAATTCATCGCCGGCAACAGGTGGAAACGCAATTGATCGAAAGTGAACATCGTTTCCGTCTGGCGTTGGATACCTCATCCAACGGTGTCTGGGACCGCGACCTGCGCACCGGCGAGATTTATTTCGGCGAAAACTGGCACCGTACCCTGGGGTATGAGGAGACCCGTGAGGTCAGCGATGCGCTTTCCTTTGAAAATCTGCTGCACCCCGATGATCGTGGCCGGGTACCGGCCCTGCTGGAAGCCCATATGCATGGGGAAACGCCGCGTTATGAGGCTGAATTTCGGATCCGGAACAAGGCCGGCGGCTGGCAGTGGATACTGTCCAGAGGGCAGGCCGTTGAGCGGGATGCGCAGGGAAAGGCGCTCCGGATCATCGGCACTCATACCGACATAACCCGCTTAAAGGAGGTGGAGGCGGAACTCCATTGTGCCACAGTTGATCTGGAAAAGCGGGTGCGGGAACGAACCGCTGAATTATCCGAAACAAACATCGCCCTGACCGTCCTGCTGAAAAAACGGGAAGAAGACCGGGCGACCCTGGCTGAGCAGGTGCTCGCCAATTCGACCAAGCTGGTTGAGCCGTTTCTTAACCGGCTCTCGGAGAGCGGACTCAATGAGCAACAGCGGGCGCTGGTTGACATCCTCCGCGCCAATATTGTTGAGCTGACCTCGCCGTTTGCCACCGGTTTTTCCAGCAAACTGATCCGGCTGACTCCCACGGAAATGCAAATCGCCAACCTGGTCAAATTGGGCAAGAGAACCAAGGAGATCGCCGACATCATGCATCTGTCGCCGGGAACAGTCAGTATCCACCGCAAAAATATCCGGAAGAAACTTAATTTGACCCACCAGAAGACCAATCTCCAGACCATGCTTTCCATCGAATCGTAAGGCGTTTCTCGGCCTTCTTTTTCGTTATTCCCCGATTTTTTCCCCAAGTGCTCATCCCCTCGAAAGGGGGGCAATGGTCTGTTTTCTCAATAATCGTTGTTCCTGCGCTTCGGATCAAGGGGTAGGTAGATTCTCTACCTATTCTTCCTCTTCTTTTGCTCCATTGTCATTTGTGGAACATCTGGTCATAGTTCCACCACAACTCCTTGTCTTTCCCTATTGTTGCCTTTTCCTCGGGTGACCGATTTTGCCGTTGGAGGTGTTTATGGCAGCCCTCCCCATCAAGAAAAATGTGGCCTCCATGCCGGTGCAACCGAATCTGCTCGACTATGCGAAAACCTGCGCCGGTTTTTCCTGGGACGGGGTCCGAAAGGAGCTGGAGGGGCTGCCCGATGGCAACGGCTTGAACATCGCCCATGAGGCGGTGGACCGCCACGCCAAAGGCCCCTTGCGCGAACGGGTGGCTCTTCGCTGTCTGGGCAAGGATGGGACGGTCACCGACCTGACCTATGCCGATCTGCACGAGCAGAGCAACCGTTTTGCTCATCTCCTCGGCACGTTGGGAATGACCAGAGGTGAACGGGTTTTCTGGCTGGCCGGGCGCATTCCCGCTCTCTATCCGGTGTTTTTTGGCACCCTGAAGAACCGTAATATCTTTTGCCCCCTTTTTTCCGCCTTCGGCCCGGAACCGGTTTTTCAACGGTTGGAGCGGGGGAATGCCAGGGTTCTGGTCACACCACCGAGCGGCAATACAGCAAAAAGGTGGTCAGCCTGCTGGGGCGGCTGCCGGAACTCTGCACCGTTCTCTTGGTTGATAGAGATGAAGATTTGAATGCACGCGCCCTCTCGCTGCCGCGGCTGATGAAGCAGTCTTCCTCCGATTTCACCATCCCGCCGACCGATCCCGAGGACATGGCGATCCTCCATTTCACCAGCGGCACCACCGGTATGCCCAAGGGCGCGATCCATGTCCATGATGCCGTCCATACCCATTTCATTACCGGCCGGTATGTGCTTGACCTTCATCCCGGGGATATATACTGGTGCACCGCCGATCCGGGATGGGTGACCGGCACCTCGTACGGCATCATCGCGCCCCTGGTGCATGGTGTCACCAGCATTGTCGATGAGGCGGACTTCGATCCGGACCGCTGGTACCGCATTCTGGCCGAGCAGCGAGTCACCGTCTGGTACACGGCTCCGACCGCGATCCGGATGCTGATGCGCACCCCGGTGGAACAGCGTCAGCGCTACGATCTTTCAGCCTTGCGGCTGGTGCATAGCGTCGGCGAACCGCTCAATCCCGAAGCCATCCTCTGGGGGCAGCGGGTGCTGGGGCTGCCGATCCACGACAACTGGTGGCAGACGGAAACCGGTGGAATCATGATCGCCAACTACGCTGCCCTGGATATTCGTCCCGGTTCCATGGGGCTGCCTTTGCCGGGGATAGAGGCGGCCATTGTCACCCGTCTCGACGAGGAGACTGTTCGAATCGAGGGTGAGGGGATCGAGGGCGAACTGGCCCTGCGGCGCGGCTGGCCTTCCATGTTCCGCACCTATCTCCATGAGGAACAGCGGTACCGTAAATGCTTTGTTGGAGACTGGTACCTGACCGGCGATCTCGCCAAGCGGGATGCGGACGGCTACTACTGGTTCATCGGCCGGGCCGACGACATCATCAAGACCGCCGGTCACATGGTCGGGCCGTTTGAGGTGGAGAGCAGCCTGATGGAACATCCCGCCGTGGCCGAGGCCGGGATTATCGGCAAGCCGGAAGCGACCATCGGGGAACTGGTCAAGGCCTTTGTCGTGCTCAAGCCCGGTTTCACGGCCAGTGAAGAGCTGAAGCTGGAATTGCTCGGCTTCGGTCGCACCCGGCTCGGCTCGGCGGTGGCCCCCAAGGAGATCGAATTCACCGACAACCTACCGAAAACCCGCAGCGGCAAGATCATGCGCCGACTGCTCAAGGCGCGGGAACTGGGACTGCCCATCGGCGATACCTCCACCCTGGAAGGGAGTGAATTGTAATGGAGACCTACATTGACAGGCACCATGCGATCCAGCAGCTGCGGCAGATGCTCCTGATCCGCCGTTTCGAGGAAAAATCGGCCGAGCTCTACAGCGCCAGCAAGATTCGCGGCTTTTTGCATCTTTACATCGGTGAGGAAGCGGTGGCGGTGGGCGTCATGGCGGTGCTCACCCCCGAGGACGCTGTGGTGGCCACCTACCGTGAACATGGCCAGGCCCTGGCTCGGGGCATGAGCGCCGGCGCCATCATGGCCGAGATGTACGGCAAGCAGGAGGGATGCTGCCGCGGGCGCGGGGGCTCGATGCATCTCTTTGACGCGGCCACCCGGTTTTACGGCGGCAACGCCATTGTCGGTGGTGGTCTTCCACTGGCGGTCGGCTTGGCCCTGGCCGACAAGATGCAAAGGCGCAACCGGGTTACCGCCTGTTTTTTTGGCGACGGTGCCGTGGCTGAAGGCGATTTTCACGAAGCCATGAATCTGGCGGCGCTCTGGCAACTGCCGGTGCTCTTTCTCTGTGAAAATAATCTCTATGCCATGGGCACTGCCCTCCGCTACACCGAGGCCAACCAGGATATTGCCGGCAAGGGAGGCTGCTACTCCATGGCCTCGGCCTTTGCCGACGGCATGGATGTCATGGCCGTGGAGGACGCGGCGCAAACAGCGGTGGAGTTTATCCGCCGGGGAGAAGGGCCGTATCTGCTTGAATGCCGGACCTACCGGTTCCGGCCGCACTCCATGTTCGACACCGAACTGTATCGCACCAAAGAGGAGGTCGAGCTGTGGAAGCAGCGCGACCCGATCGAGGTCCTGGTCCGACATCTCGCTGACTCCGGTTTGTTCCGGCAGGCGGACCGGGACGCCCTGGAGCGTGACGTCGCCGCCGAGGTCGAGGCGGCGGTAGCCTTTGCCGAGGCCGGCACCTGGGAGCCGGCTGAGGACCTGACCCGTTTTGTCACATCAGAAAGGAGGTCGGCATGAGCGAACAGACGGCAACGAAAGCGACCACCTACCGCGAGGCAGTGAAAGCGGCCCTTTGCGAAGCCCTGCACAAGGATGAGCGGGTCTTTCTCATGGGTGAGGATGTCGGCCATTACGGCGGCTGTTATGCGGTCAGCAAGGGGCTGCTGGCTGAGTTCGGCCCGGAGCGCATCCGTGATACCCCGCTGTGCGAATCGGGTTTCGTCGGTGCGGGAATTGGCGCGGCCCTGGGCGGCATGCGGCCGATTGTCGAGGTGATGACGGTCAATTTCAGTCTCCTGGCCCTGGACCAGATTCTCAACACCGCCGCCACCCTGCTGCATATGTCGGGCGGGCAGTTCAATGTGCCGCTGGTGATTAGGATGGCCACGGGCGCAGGCAAGCAATTGGCCGCCCAGCATGCCCATTCCCTAGAGGGATGGATTGCTCATATCCCAGGTATCCGAGTCCTGTCGCCGGCCACGGTCGAGGACGCACGCGGCATGCTCTGGACCGCTCTTCAGGACCCAGATCCGGTGCTCATCTTTGAAAACAATACCCTCTACAACATGGAAGGCATGCTGAGCGAAAACGCGGGGCCGGTGGATATCGACTCGGCGCGGGTGCGGAGACCAGGGCGCGACATCACCCTGATCACCTACAGCGCCAGCCTGTTCAAATGCCTTGATGCTGCCGAGGCGCTGGCCCGGGAAGGGATCGAGGCCGAGGTCATCGATCTGCGCAGCTTGCGGCCGTTGGACGACGCCGCCTATCTTGCCTCCATCGCCCGAACGCATCGGGTGCTGATCGTCGACGAGGGGTGGCGCAGCGGCAGCCTTTCAGCCGAAATCTCGGCCCGGATCATGGAACAGGGGTTTTACGACCTCGATCTGCCGGTGGAGCGTCTCTGCAGTGCCGAGGTGCCCATACCCTATGCCCGCCACATGGAGGAGGCCGCGCTGCCGCAGGTCGACAGCATCATGGCGACGGTGAAAAGGATGGTCAGCCATGAGTGAATTTTGCATGCCCAGCTTGGGCGCGGATATGGAAACCGGCCGTCTGGTCGAGTGGCTGGTTCCACCGGGAACTCCGGTC
>JBBQCO010000059.1:0-20047 GCA_038318785.1 Desulfobulbales bacterium
CATCGAAATAATGGTGCCAGATGAGAAAGGGAATGAGGGTGAACCCAGCAATTTCCGCTGAATGAATCCAGAAAAAACGCTGCACTTCGGAGGCACCCTTGGCCGCCTCAAGATGGTGCAAGGTGTCGGCCGGGACCCAGAGCGGGATAAGTTCACGACAGAGCAACGCAATGGCGTAGGCAGCGACAAAGGAAATGGCCGTGGAAACGAGACCCTTCCAGGGCTGCGGCAGGGTAATGGCGCTCCAGGGTTTCATCCGCCAGACATTGGGGGTCATGAACAGAATAACGATGGCCCACTCCCACCAGCCAAAAACCCAGTGGACATGCGAGGTTCCCGCAATTTCAGTCCACCAGGATGGATTGAGCACCGTTCCAGGAAAAACCACACCGAAAAAAGGCGCGATCAGCACCGCATAACAGAAGAGCGTAATCATCGAGGCCCAGCCGATTTCCGCCAGTCCCTTGGCCGGTTGTTTAAGGTCGGACGGCATGTGTGGCCATTTACCAAAAAAGATGGTGAACACCGGATAGGAGTAGAAGCCGATAAGAACAAAGCAGACCACAGCGATCTGCGCGAGTTTGCCCGTGGCCCCGGCTGCGGCCACTTTGGGCAGCTTGCCGGCCGCGTTTGCCGCCTCGAGTCCGTAATAGCTGAGGAAATTAAACCCGGTGCCAAGGACACGGTAGAAAAGCACATCAATCACAAACCAGACGATGACCAGGTTGGCGATGGTCATAATGACGCCGCGCAGGGGCTGACCGATACTTTGGAATGGCCAATCGCCGAGAAACATGTGCTGCCAGAGCCCGACGAGAATCATCATGGCAAGATACATGACAAACGGATACGGAAACCACCCGATCGGGCCGCGCGGATCGCTGAAAATAAACCAGGTGATCATGGCCATGACGAAAAAAAAGCAAAACGAGATAATGCCGGTCAGGGGTTGGCCCCAACGTGGTTTTAATGCTCCCACTGCCATACTGTGTTCCTCCTTATTGGAATGATGTTGAACTCTCTTCTCTTCGTACAACGGGCGGGCAGTACTTCCTCTCCCCCGAGCCTGCCACCGCTGAAAGCCCTCCTTTTTGGTTGTAGTGTTGATGCGTCTGTTTTCTTCCTTAGAGATTTAGCTCTTTGATCGAAAATGCGTACGTTCTACCGCTTGACGATCAAGGCCACGGCCTCGCCGCCGCCGAGGCAGAGCGAGACCAGACCGCGTTTTTTGTCCTGGCGAACCATCTCGTGCAACAGGGTCACCAGCAAACGGCAACCGCTGGCGCCGATGGGATGGCCCAGGGCAACACTGCCACCGTTGACGTTCACCTTGGCCGGGTCAAGTTCCAGCGTTTTGAGCGCTGCCACGGTGGAGCCGCTGAAAGCCTCGTTGATTTCAAAAAGATCGATATCATCTTTGGTTATGCCTTCTTTTTCCAGGCATTTGGGCACGGCCCAGATCGGGGCCACCAGCACGTATTTCATGTCGATGCCATAGGAGGCTTGAGCGCCGATAGTGGCCATGATGGTGCAGCCCAGGGCCTCGGCCTTTTCGCGGCTCATCACCACCACGGCGCACGCGCCGTCGCTGATGATCGAGGCGTTGCCGGCGGTGGTGACGCCGCCCGGCTTGAAAGCGGGTTTCATCTTGGCAAGCATCTCATAGGTGGTCTCCACCGGACATTCATCCTGCCAGAAGACCTTGGGGTCGCCCTTTCTCTGCGGAATCTCCACGGCGACGATCTCTTCCTCGAACCTGCCGGCGGCCTGAGCAGCCAAGGTCCTCCGGTAGGATTCGGCGGCATAGCGGTCCTGATCCTCACGGCTGACCTGGTAGCGCTCGGAACACAGTTCGTTGGAAATGCCCATGTGAAAATCGTTGACGATATCCCACAACCCGTCATGGACCATGTGATCGTGCATGGTCGCATCTCCCATCCGGTAACCAAACCGTGCTTTTTTAAGGAAATACGGGGCCATACTCATACACTCCATGCCGCCGGCGACAACAACATCGGCATCGCCGGTCTGCACGGCCTGCGCCGCCAGCATCACCGCTTTCAAACCGGAACCGCAGACCTTGTTGATGGTCACCGCCTCGACTTCCCAGGGCATGCCCGCCTGTACCGCCGCCTGCTTGGCCGGGTTCTGGCCATAGCCGCAGGGCAGGACTATGCCCATGATCGTTTCGTTGACCTCTTCCTTGGCAATACCCGCCCGACGAACCGCTTCCTCAATGACAATGGCCCCCAGCTTGGTGGCACCCATGGTCGCCAGGACACCGTTGAAGCTGCCCAACGGGGTTCGGACCGCACTGACAATCACTGCTTCTCGCATATCTTCTCTCCTTCTCTTCAATTCACATTTAGAATAATGATTGGATGGGAACGCCGGCACTATTCACAGAGGGGGGTCTGTTTGCCGGCGCTCCATCCTCTTGGCAATTTATCTGTTTTTGAAAACAGGTTTTCTCTTTTCCATGTAGGCCAAGACCCCTTCTTTCCGATCTTCGGTTGAAAAAAGAACATCAAAACAGCGCGCCTCATAGGCTATTGCTGACTTTATATCCAAATTACGGCCGCCGTTGACGGCAAGTTTAACTGCTTTCAGGGCGGCTTGCGGTTGACCGGCAATCTTTAAGGCCATGCCTTTGGCCTCATCCATCAGCGAAGCAGGCGCCGCAACCTTGTTCAGTAAACCGATCCGATAGGCTTCCTGGGCATTGATATGGTCACCGGTGTACAATAATTCCTTGGCCTTGGCCAAGCCGATAAGACGAGGAAGTCTCTGGGTCCCGCCACCCCCGGGAATCATCCCGATTTTGATCTCCGGTTGACCAAAGGTGGCATTCTCGGCAGCAATCCTGAGATCACAGGCCAGGGCCAGTTCGCACCCACCGCCCAAGGCAATACCGTTGATGACCGCAACCACCGGCTTTGCCAGCTCCTCGATGTGATCGAAGACGCCATGCGCCTCCCGGAGAAATCGTCGCGCTTGGGCAAGCGTCGCCAACGCATTGATTTCCTGGAGGTCAAATCCGGCGGAAAAGCAGTGTTCGCCGCCGGTAAGAAGCACCACCTTGACGCCGTCATCCCTTTCCGCCTCATTCAGTGCCGCTCCCAACTCGCAGAACGTCTGACCGTTGAGCGCATTCAGGTTGTCGGGCCGATGCAGCGTAATGGTGGCCAGACCGCCTTCCTTTCGGAAATAAATTGTTTTGTATTTCATTTCTTCATTCTCGTGCAACTGGACCGAAACATTGGCAACAGTTGCTCTCTTTGCCGGTCACATGAAAAAAATAAAGAAAAGTTTGGCCATGCAAACACGCCGACGGTGTACAGGCTCGAGGAGCATGAGCGTGATTCTGGCTTCCGGACATTGCATGTACTGTACCAGCCGGAACAACACGTGCTATCGAGTTGAAATTTGGTTATTTAAAAAAAAGATGTGAAAAAAGCACCGAAGCAGGTGCAGCAAATGATGCATCCGAACTCGTGCATCCAGGTGGAAATTGGAGGCATATTCAGCAGCATAGACAAGGAAACAGCAGGTTAGATAAACTGAAGGATATCCTTCAGTTTTAATTTCAGGGCGCCATCAAGTTGGGAGAGTCTGGGAAAACAGAAAAAAGATGTGAAAATTAATCATGGAATCAGGCGTTATGTCCCCTCTTTCGCCCAAACAAAACCAGTGAGCTTTGACTTGAGGTCAACTCTTTCGGCGCCATGATTGTAAACCGACGAACAGGGCTGGGCTGCCCGAGAGGTGGTCACCCAAGAAACCGTGCAGCTACAAACCGTTGGAAGGTCGTTATTTTCCAGGGCTTGAGGGTGTTCGTTCTTTGATCAGGGTTGCGATCTCCTCACTGAGTCGACTGATATTGCCCCGCTGCGCTTTTACCCAGGCCTCATGACCACTATCCGCCGCCTGTTGGCTGAAGGTGCTGTGCCGGGTGATGGGTTTAGTTTTCCCTTTGGGATCGATCAGGGTCCAGCGCACGCTCAGCTTGACCTCCTTGCCCAGTTCGCCGTTCATTTCCAGGATATCAAGGAGTACCTGGCTAGTTGGCTCAAGATGCTGATCTCCTGGAAAAAGATACACCTGCTCTGTGCCGAGTCGACCTGCCAGCTGTTCAAGTAGCGCCCGGCCGAAATCCCGGTCGACCTCCCCTGCCCAGCGATGATATTCACTGAGCCGGTAGCGTCCCTCGATCCCGTCGGTGGCGATTTGCGATTTTTTGAGGACATCGGGGATGTTGACCGGGCCAACGCTTACGACCAGCTGATCGAGACGTTGCCCGGTTTTCTTCACACTCTCCGCCCCGAGCAGGCTGTAATAGGCAACTTGAGGTGGAGCGGTGCAGGCGGTCAGGGCTGTGCTGAAGAGGGCAAACAGCAGCGCACAACGCAGGAATTGGGTCAACTTATTCATGGTTTTTTTCTCCTTCCTTGCCGAAGATGATCGACTGCGGCCGGTTTTCCAGGGTATCGGCCAGTTCACGAACCGCGCGGAGCGTCTCGGTCAGTTCCGTTAAGGCCTTTCGGGCATTGTAATTCAGGGGGGAATCCTTGCCGATGGCCAGCTGCAGGCCAATCAGGGTATTTTGCAGCTCCTTGATCGTTGCCTGCGCCTGGGGAGCTGTTTCCTTGTCGAGTTTTACGGCCAAATCACCCACTTGTTTCAGCGTGTTTCGCGCCTCCTTGAGCGTAAGTTCCAGTTCTCCGCCGATCTTGTCAAACGGAACCTTGCCGAGGTTGATGATGATTTTGTTCAGGTTTTCCTGCAACTGTTCGAATGAACCGGGGATTGTCGGCACCACCATGTACTCTCCACGTTGGGAAAGGGTGGCTTTCGGCGCACTTGGCATGAAAACCAGGTTCACCATGAGCTGGCCGGTCAGCAGGTTGCCGCTCTGCAATTGAGCTCGCAGACCTTGCTGTTCGACCAGCATCTTCATAAAGCCAACACGATCATTGTTGACTGCCTTCTCCGCCTCCTCCCGATTGGTGACACCAATCCGTTCCGGCTCGATGGCGATGATTACCGGTACCTGGAATTTTTTGGTGCTGGGGTCGAATACCAGATTGAGATCGACGACTTCTCCGATCTTGATGCCATGGAGTTCCACCGGAGCACCGATACTGAGTCCCCGCACCGATTCATTGAACAGGAGCATCCAGTAATTGCGAACAGCGGAGAATTTCTTTTCCTGGATGTCGGCCCGGTCGGCATACAGACGAAATATTGTGTCTTCCTTTACCTCACCACCCGGCTGCGATTCTTTGGGCCTATCGAAGGCAATGCCGCCGCTGAGAATCGAAACCATCGATTGGGTGTCGACCTTGATCCCCTGGGAATTGAGGGTAACATCGAAGCCGCTGGCGTTCCAGAAATGGGTGTTCTCCGTGACCCTGGTGTGATGCGGAGCCTCGATGAAGATCTTGATATCCACCGCCTTGCCAGCCGGATCAAAATTATAACTCACCACCTGCCCTACCGGAATCTGCCGGAAATAGACCGGGGACCCGATGTCGAGGGAACCGAGGGTGTCGGATTGGAGATTGAAGTGTCTTCCCGGCTGTCCGATGGTCACCACCGGCGGGACCTCAAGACCGGTGAAGGTATGGGTGGGCGAACCTGTCTTGATGCCGTCGATACCGATATATGCGCCGGAAAGCACTGTGCTCAGGCCGGAAACCGAGCCACCGCTGATCCGCGGGCGGACCACCCAAAACTTGGTCTGATCGGTGAGATAGGGCTCGCTGCCCTTGATCATTTTGGCTGTAACCACCACCTTGGAGGCATCCTCGTTCAAGGCAATCTGCTCGACCTGCCCGATCTCGACATCTTTAAATTTAATTTTTGTTTTCCCGGCCTCCAGGCCATCGGCGGTGGTAAAGGTAATGGCAATGACCGCCCCTTTTTCACTGATTGCTTTAAAGGCCAGCCAACCGCCAATCACCAACGCCACAATCGGCACGATCCAGACAAGAGAAAACCCCCGTTTCACCTGGATTTTGGCGGGTGTGGCATGGTGCTCGGCTTGTGAGCGGTCGGTCATATATCCTCCTCGATAACATCCCAAATAAGACGTGGATCAAAACTTTCAGCGGCAAACATGGTCATGACCACCACGCTTGCAAAATAGACTGCGGCCGGTCCGGCCTCAATGGTGGCAATGGCGCCGAGCTTGACCAGGGCCACCAGGATGGTGACCACGTAGATGTCGACCATTGACCAGCGGCCGACCAACTCGGTTAAACGGTACAGGGTGGTTCGGTCCTTCGGTCGCCAGGCTGAGCGAAAGCGCACGCTGAGCACCAGGAATATCAGAATACACAGTTTGACGAAAGGCACCAAGACGCTGGCGATAAAAATCACCAGCGCAATCTCCCAGGAGCCGCTCTGCATGAAATAGATTACACCGCTGATAATGGTGTCGGCCTGCTTGGTGCCCAGAGCGGTGGTTATGGTCATGGGCAGGACGTTGGCCGGGATATAGAGAATAATAGCCGCACAGACCAGTGCCCAGGTGCGCGCCAGACTGTTGGGTTTGCGCGGGTGGAGATGAGCACCGCAACGGGGGCAGAGAAGATCGGCATGGGCATGCGGGATCTTGATCAGCAGGTGGCAGTCGTGACAATTGACCAGGCCGTGCTGATAGGCGGTGGTGGCGTTTTCTTTCATCGGCGCAGATCCAGTCGGTCCCACAGCAGTTGCGGATCAAGGCAGGAAAAAGCGGCGGCCATAACAAAAATCAAGGCCCCGAAGGAAAAGACCGAGATACCGGGAACAATAGTCGCCATATGACCAAGTTTGACCAGGGCAACCAGGATACCCATCATAAAAACTTCCATCATACCCCAGGGCGCGACTTCCTGAACCAGACGAAAAACGCGGGCAGCGCCAAAGGCTGGGCGGAGGCCCAATTTCAACGGCAGCAGAATATAGAGCAATCCAAGCATCTGCGCCAACGGCACCAGCACACAGGTGAGCATGACGAGGATCGCCAACCCCTGCAATTCTTGTTTCCACAATTCACGAATACCGGTCAGCAGGGTCGTTTCCTGGACTAAACCACCGCTTTTCATGGCCAGGAAAGGAAAACTGTTGGAAAGAAGAAACAGAACGAGAGCGGCAAGAGTCAACGACAGGGAACGGTCGATGCTGTTGGGATGGTGCCGGTACAAGACCGCCCCGCAGCGCCCGCAGAGCATGGTGACATGGGGGTTTTCAGGCAAACTGTTGAGCAAGTCGCAGTCGGGACAGGCCGCAATTGTTTGCCTGCTCGGTCCAGAGAATTCGGTGGCAACTGTTGCGCTGTCAAGACGAGGGACATCGTTGGCTGCTGCTTGCGGAAGCTCTGGATCACGGGGAAAAGTCATTGATATCGCATCGAAAAACAGAAAAAGTTCCAGCCCTGAAATCGACCAAGACCGGGCTGATCGAATCTGTGGTGCTTGTTTTACTCTACTCATCCCCGTCTGCAACTTATATTTTTTCACCGGCAGGATTTCTGTTTCTCCAGCGAGATTCGAGGAGTTGAGAGGATGTCTGGCCCTTGTTCCAAGGGAACAATCGAGACTTTTTTATATCCGCCTTCCTTGAACAGCCTGCGGCGAGTTGGGTCGCACCGATGTGCCGGGGAGGAAGTGGTTGATGGCTCGCCCATTGATTCGGTGCTCCATGCATTGAGCGGATTATCGATCCAATACGAACAGGGCAAGCTACACTTAGGGTTCAATCGAAATCACGGCATTCCTGGCATTGGTTTGCCCCCGGTCAGGAAATGTTCGGCTATGATCCACTCATTGATAAGTAAAGCGACCTCATTGTTACTTATTTATTCGAAATCAGGATGATAACGTCGATTTCAGCGACGCCATTGGTGTGAACCGGAAGGAGGTTATTGGTGCCAAATGAAAATCTTTGCCGGGATATCGCGTGTATGCTTGACATTCAAAAGGGCTTTTTGTATATAAAGTAGTTTAAATTTTCAATCTTTCATCATTGATACTTTTTATAAGGAGTTAAGAATCCTCATGGCAAATCATAAATCAGCAGCAAAAAGAGATCGTCAGGCTAAAATGGCTCGTTTGCGGAACCGGATGAACAAATCGGCAATGAAGACCGCTATCCGTCAGGTGGAAGATGCTCTTGCCGCAGGCTCGGAGGAACAGGCCAAAGCCGCTCTGAAGGCTGCCATCCCGGTGATTTGCAAGACCTCCGCCAAGGGAACCATCCACAAGAAAACCGCTGCTCGCAAGGTGTCTCGCTTGACCAAAAGGGTCAACAAGATGCTGCCCCTTGGCTAAGGTGGAACCTTTTTTTCTTTTCAGTTTACGGTAAACCATGGCCGTGGGTGCATTTCTGCCTCCACGGCCTTTTTTTTCGAGTGAAGAATTGCGCTTCGGAAAAGAGCTGCACTAACAGCGTTCATTAGAGCACCCAGCGACCGTAACCGGAATTTGAGAAGATGCAGGCGCACCGGCCTCCATCCATCCTTGGCAAAGTGGCCGCAGCCTCACCTGAGCAAATCTATCCTCTTGCCATTGAAGCCCCACAGGTCTCTTTCATGTATTTTCCAGAGCCGCACACCTTTGCACAAATGATCGGTTCCTCCGATCTTGTTCCGGTTCATCGAACCATCATTGCCGATCTCGACACTCCGCTGACTATCTTCGCCAAAGTTGCCGGAGATAATCCTCACGCTTTTCTCTTCGAATCCATGGAGGGCGGTGAAAAATGGGGCCGTTATTCGTTTATCGGTCTCAGCCCGCTGCTCACCTTCACCAGTGTCCGTGACTTGGTGCGAATTGAATATCCCGGCCAGGCCGGCTGTATCGAGGAACGCTCCGGGGTCAATCCTCTGGTTGAGCTCAAGAAACTGCTGGCCTCGTTCTCAGTGAGTAATGCACCCGGCCTCCCCAGGTTCTACGGTGGCGCTGTCGGCTTTCTTGGTTACGACATGGTGCGGTTTATGGAAAAGCTGCCGGACCGGCATCCACCGCTTGATTTGCCCGACAGTTCCTTCATGGTGCCTGGCATTGTCCTGATTCATGATGCGGTGCAGCAGAACCTGACCATTGTCTGCAATGTCTGGAAAAAGGGTGAGGAAAACGACGAGCATCTCTACACCCAGGCCTGCCGGCGCATCGAAGAGGTTATCGATCAGCTCAACGAACCCATTTCCCGCAATTTTGTCACCCAAGACCAACCCGTTGAGGCGCATCGGTTCTCTTCGAACATGGACGAGGCCAGCTTCGGCACCATGATCGAGCAGGCCAAGGAATATATCCTCTCCGGGGATATTATTCAGGTGGTCCTCTCCCAACGATTCCACACGCAATCCACGCTCAAACCCTTTGCCCTCTACCGCGCCCTGCGGCACATCAATCCGAGCCCCTACCTTTTTTATCTCCGCCAGGGAGATATGGTGCAGATCGGCTCCTCGCCGGAGATTCTGGTGCGTCTGGAAGAGGGGAATATCGAGTTGCGACCCATTGCCGGCACGAGAAAACGGGGCGCCACCCCGGAAGAAGATCAGGCCATGGAGCTGGAACTGCTGGCCGATCCCAAAGAACGGGCCGAGCACCTGATGCTGGTTGATCTGGGCCGGAACGATGTCGGCCGAGTGGCGGAGTACGGTTCGGTGGTGGTCCGCGATTTGTTGGTGATCGAGCGCTACAGTCATGTGATGCACATCGTTTCCGGGGTGCACGGCAAGTTGCTGGCCGGCCGGGATCAATTCGACGTGATGGAGGCCTGCTTTCCGGCAGGCACCGTGAGCGGCGCTCCCAAGATTCGGGCCATGGAGATCATCGACGAACTCGAAGTCAGCCGTCGGGGCCCCTATGCCGGTGCGGTTGGTTATTTCGGCTTTTCCGGCAACATGGATTTCTGCATCACCATCCGCACCTTTATCTTCAATGGTCAGGATCTCTGGATTCAGGCCGGCGCGGGCATCGTTGCCGATTCCGATCCGAAAAAAGAGTATGAGGAAACCATCAACAAGGCCATGGGCCTGCGCCGGGCCGTGGAACTGGCGGAAAAGGGGTTTTAAGCCGTGATAGTCATCATCGATAACTACGAGTCCTTCACCTACAACATCGTCCAAACCCTCGCCACTGCCCCGCCTTGGGCGGCGGCGGATTGGCAGGCCCCGGAAATCCTGGTCTTTCGCAACGATGCCATCACGATCGCTGAGATCGAGGCTCTTGGACCCGACCGGCTGCTGATTTCTCCCGGTCCCTGTACCCCCAAAGAGGCGGGTATCTCCATGGAGTCGATTCTCCATTTCAGTGGCCGCATGCCCATTCTCGGAGTCTGCCTCGGTCACCAGTCGATCGGCGAAGCCTTCGGCGGCAAGGTGATCCGGGCCACCCGGTTGATGCACGGCAAGACAAGTCCCATCCATCACGACAATCTTGGCGTTTTTACCGGGATGCTCAATCCCTTTGACGGGATGCGCTACCATTCATTGGTAGTGGAAGAACCCTTACCTGATTGCCTTGAGGCCACCGCCCATACCGAGCAAGGGGAACTGATGGGGCTCCGGCATAAGACCCTGCCGATCGAGGGCGTTCAGTTTCATCCTGAATCGATCATGACCGAGCCGGGCAATATCCTGTTGCATAATTTTCTCCGGCCTGAATATGAACACCTGCTTCGTAGCCGCCCATGATTTTTTGTGAGAGGAAGAGGTTGAACCATGATTAGAGAAGCAATCGCCAAGGTTGTCACCCTTGAGCACTTGAGCGAACAAGAAATGATCAGGGTGATGCAGGAGATCATGAGCGGCGAAGCCACCACCGCTCAGATAGGTTCATTCATCACCGCCCTGCGGATGAAGGGCGAGACCATTGATGAGATCGTCGGTGCAGTCAAGGTGATGCGAGAAAAAGCCACCTTCATCGACACCGGCGTCAATACCGCAGCCGGTGAGGTGCTGATGGACATCGTCGGTACCGGCGGCGATGGTTCGGGCAGTTTCAACGTCTCGACCACCACCAGCTTTGTGGTGGCGGCAGCCGGCATTCCGGTGGCTAAGCATGGCAACCGCGCCGTCTCCTCGCATTGCGGCAGTGCTGATGTGCTCGAGGCCTTGGGCGTTGATCTGAGTATGCCCTCGGATAAGGTTGCGGCCTGTGTTCGCCAGGTAGGTATTGGTTTTCTCTTCGCCCCCATGCTGCACGGTGCCATGAAGTATGCCATCGGTCCACGACGCGAGATCGGCATTCGTACCCTGTTTAACATCCTCGGTCCGATGACCAACCCCGCCGGGGCTAATGTGCAACTGACCGGGGTCTTCTCCCGCGAACTGACCACGGTACTGGCCGAAGTCTTGATGCGGCTGGGCATGAAGCGGGCCGTGGTCGTCTGGGGCGAAGGCAATCTTGACGAAATGACCATCACCGGCACCACGCACATAGCCGATGGCCATCAGGGCAAGGTGACTGTTTCAACGCTGACTCCGGAAGAGGTGGGCTTGCAGACGGCTGACTTTGCGGCCATCAAGGGTGGCAAGACCGCAGCGGAATCGGCTCTGCAAGTACGGGCGGTCTTGGGCGGCGAGCCCGGACCTAAACGGGACATGGTTCTGCTCAATGCTGGTACGGCCCTGATGGCCGCCGGTTCAGCTGAAAATATCCTTTCGGGTATCGCCCTGGCCAGGGAAATGATCGACTCGGGCGCGGCCTTGCACAAGCTGAAGCAGCTGGTCGACTTCAGCAGAGCCTGATTGCGGACAACCCTATGATTCTTGATACCATTGTTGATCGAAAATATGAGGAAGTCGCGGCCTTAAAAGAGCGGGGGCTCCCCATAATGGACCGGCCGGTTGCGCCGCCGCGCGGCTTTCTCCAGGCCCTGACCCGCGCCCCCGGTGTGGCCATCATCGCCGAGGCCAAAAAAGCCTCACCGTCTAAAGGCGTTATCCAGCCCGATTTCGATCCGATCCGTATTGCCCTCAATTACCGCGAGGGTGGGGCCCACTGCCTCTCGGTGCTCACCGACGTCGATTTTTTTCAAGGATCGCTCGCCTATATTCCTTTAGTGCGTGAGGCGGTCGAGCTGCCGGTGCTGCGCAAGGATTTCATCATCGATCCCCTGCAGATCGAGGAGGCCCGTGTCGTCGGAGCTGACGCTGTGCTCCTCATTGCCGCCATTCTCGAGGTTGAGCAGTTGCGGGATTTTCGTTTATTGGCCGAATCTCTGGGCATGGATGTGCTGGTCGAGGTCCATGACGAACGGGAGTTGGACGATGCTTTGGCGGCGGAGAGCCGGTTGATCGGCATCAACAACCGCAATCTTAACGATTTTTCGGTGAGCCTCGAAACCACCTTTCGTCTGCTGCAAAAAATTCCGCACGGTATTCCCGTGGTCAGTGAATCCGGGATCACCACCGTCGAGGATATGAGGCGATTGAAGGCAGCCGGGGTTAAAGCTGCCCTGATCGGCGAAAGCCTGATGCGGGCTGGACGGCAGGATCAGTTGTTGCGGGAATTTCTCGCTATATGAGAGCGGTCCGGCGAATCCGAATCAAAATCTGCGGCACGACCCGCCTGGCGGACGCCCTCTGTGCCGTTGATGCCGGGGTCGATGCCCTGGGATTTATTTTTTACGAAAAAAGTCCCCGCGCCATTCAACCGCAGGCGGCAAGGGAGATCATCAAGCAACTCCCGCCTTTTGTCGATGCGGTGGGGGTTTTTGTCGACGAAGAACTACAGCGGGTTGCGGGAATCGTGCACGAGTGCGGTTTTGGCTATGTCCAACTGCACGGTTCGGAATCACCTGCCTACTGCCGGGAACTGGCCACGCTCGTTGCCCCCTGTCAGATACTCAAGGCCATTCGGGTCGGAGAGAAGACCACGGCCGAGGATGTGGCCCTTTATCACGATTGCGTCCGGGGGTATCTCCTCGACACCTATCAGAAAAACAACGTGGGTGGCACAGGCCGGGCCTTTGACTGGGCAATAATCGACCGCCTGCAGCCCAAAAAAACCTTCCTCCTGGCCGGTGGCCTTGATATCGACAATATCCGTGCAGCTCTCGAGCGAGTCCGGCCCTACGGTGTCGATGCCAATTCAGGCTTGGAGGATGCGCCTGGTCTGAAAAACCACACTCTGATTCAACGATTTATCACCACTGTCCGTGCTTTTGAAGCCGACTGCCTGTCATCTGGCCAACAGTAAGGCATAACGGAATCCCTCCGCCTCCAACTGTTGCTCATAGACCTTGGCCTTGGCCAATGAGGTGCTGGCAAAGATCATCACCCGATACAGGTTCATGCCGGCTGCCGGATACTGCTGGATAATGACGTCACGTCCTCGCTTGGCAAAGGCCTTGGCCAGCGTTCTGGCGTTTTCGATCTTGATGAAAGCCCCCACCTGCACATAGAAATTACCCTTGTCAAAATCGGGGATTGGCGGCGCCTTAGGTGGTTTAGGTTTGGACTTGGTTCCTTCCACCGGTTTTCCCGCGGTAGTCGCTACCATCGTCTCTTCTTCGACCGCCTGTGCCCCCAGGGCGACAATCTCCACCTTGGCGGTGCCCTTGCCGATGATACCCAAATCCTGTGCCCTGGTGTAGGTCAGGTCGATGATCCGCTCTTGCACAAAGGGTCCCCGGTCGTTGATCCGCACCACCGTTGATCGGCCGTTTTCTATATTTTTCACCAGCAGCATGGTGTCCATGGGCAGGGTCTTGTGGGCCGCAGTGTCGCCGTACATGTTATAGGTTTCGCCATTGGAGGTCTTTCTGCCATGGAATGGTTCACCATACCAAGAGGCGATCCCCTGTTCGGCATAGCCGACGGAAGAAGGAATGGGATAATAGGTGATACCTTTGATCACATAAGGCCGCTGTGTTGCCTTGCTTTTTGTTTTTTTCTTCCCTGTTTTGGGAGTTTCTCCCCGGTCTTGGGGCTCCGGAGTTTTGGATGCACAACCAAAACTGAGGCATAGTAACAGAGCAAACACCATCACCGAGGCTGTTCGTGCCCGAAAAGGGAATACGTCCATGGAGAATTATTTGCTGTCGGAAGGGAGGAGGTGTTTGAACCGATCGAGGTAAAAGAGCCCCGCATGGCCAGTGGTGTGCGGTGTGTAGGGGAGAAGCCCTGATCCTTGACCGCTGACGTTGTCAAAGGGTACCAGGCCGTCGGCCTCGACCATTGACAGGTGAAGATCGAGAATAGGCCGGAAGACCTTGATGACGCCGTCCGTATCCTTTTGGATAATCATTTGCTCCCAGCGGCGTTGTCCATATCCTTGATACCAGATTCCCGGTCGCGACTCGCCGGTGAGGCCGTCGCGCATGGCCAACGGTAACTCTTTGGAAGATTGCAGGTTATGATCCAGCAGCGACTCGACCTCGGAACTGCCCTGCACGGTCAGTCGCTCCCAGGGCTCGTATTCGGCAACCTTGGAGAGCAGCAAATGGGTGGGTGTATCGTTGAAGCTCCATTGTCCATGGCAGACCTGACAAGCGACTTTTTGCCCGTATTGCCGGTGATCCGGGTGTTGCAGCAACGGTACAACATGTTCCTTGCCATCTGCTTTGGTGGTGAGAACCAACGATTTATCTCGGCTCCGGAGATTGGGCAAAGAGGGTGCCGGTTGTCCTGGTTGCCAGCCATGGCAGGTTCCGCAGGCGAGTGCAGCCTTTGAGCCATGGCCGCTGGCCCGATGGCAGTCGATACACAGGAAACCGTGCTGCTGGTGGATATCCGCTGCCAGATCATGCGACTCAACCCCGTAGGGGCGAGGTATAATGTTCTGGCGAGTTTGGGTGGTGTAGGGGGTGCGGTATTCCCAGCTGAAATCATGTTCGTATCGGCCATGGTAATCGCTGCCCACATAGTTGCCGTAGTGACAGCTCAGGCATTGCTTGTCCGTGGGAACACTGAAGGCATGGCTTTGCATTTTACCATCCTTAAAAGCCAGGTGACAAGCGCTGCACCCCGTGCCGTGGGTGACGGCGGTATAATCGTCACCCTTGGTAAAGACATGACAGCGCAGACATCGGCGGCGGAGCATGTCGTCGGCCAGGGCAAGCGGAGTGGTTAACGAGGTGGCAACCGGGATTTCCCCCGGTACACGCAGGCGGTTATCAGCTCCGAAATGACGCCGGGTTGTGTTGATTTTATTCTCAAGAGTGAAATGCAGGGAATGGGCGGCAGACGCTATCTGTTGGGGATGGCAGGAGCCGCAGGTTGCCGCCATTTGTTCCGGGTGGCTCGGCTGGGCGATAAAACCGGCATGGGACTTTTCGATTTGGCCTTCATTGTCTACCCCTTTGTGGCAGGAAATACAGGTCAATTGGTGGGCCGGATCAAGCTTGATATCATCATGACACCCCTTGCAGCCGACTTTTGCCGGGGGCGTGATCGCTGGCTGGGTTGCCTGCGGTTGCTGGGATTGGGGAGGGGCAGCCTCCTCTGTCCGGCAACCGCTTAGCAGCAGAAGAATCATGAGGAACGAGACGAAAGAGCAATTCATAATCTTGACACTGTACCATAAAATTGCTACATCAAGAAGCCTCAAACCGCATCCTGCGGACGCAAAACCTGCCTCAATGCCGATATAGCTCAGTTTGGTAGAGCGGCTGATTCGTAATCAGTAGGTCAGCGGTTCAAGTCCGCTTATCGGCTCCAGTAAAATCAAGCACTTAACCTTAATTGGTTGAGTGCTTTTTTTGTTTCTAGTGTTTATTTCTATGCTGTTTCTATGAAGTGGAGATCGCTACATGTCAACATGTGCGAATATTTTATAAATTTTCAAGCAAAATGATGCCCTTAAAATGACCAAGCGCTTAGTTCTTTACGAGTTAGGTTTTTTTGTATCGCGTGTTTGAGTTTAGCTGTGTAAAAAATGCAGAAAATATTAATTTTAACTGGTCCCCCAATGAAACCGAAGCAATTTGACCGTGATGAGCATGTATATAGGAGCGAAGCCTTTACAGAACTCGACACTCTCGCTGATTAAATCCCTTTCAATCTCCGCTATCATGGCAAGCATGGTCAAAACGATTTTGCTTTCCATTGTTCCATTCAAATACCAAGAACCTTTCACAGCATGAACCGCTATCCCCTTTTCCTTGGCCTGTTTCATGATCTCTAGGATTTGAAGCGTTGAGCGACCAAGACGGGATAGCTCGGACACAATAATTGTCAAGCAGCTTCGAATATTGACCCCTACTCAGCGTCCAATCGTGACCCCTGCTGGTCAAAAACTGTTTTACTCCCGCACTCAATCCACCTGGTATGTGGGGTGAGAGAATAACAATTTATCAAGTTGGATACGGGGAAGGGTTAATATTCAACGCTAAAAAGGGGTTAAGCTTGGAAGCTGATCAACATTCCGGCTTCTTTACCTACCCGACATGGTTTCCCGTGCACGTTTTGCCTGATTTGAAGCAACGCTTGCGGGAAGTTATCGGCTGTATCGGAAAACACATGTTTGGCGTCAACCCGCACCATTACTGATTTTGCGAATGCCGTAAAATTCTGGGGTTCCGGCGGACACCCCCTTCCAGGAAAATTATGGCAGGCATTCCATTACAATTTTCAGACGAGATATTTGTCCCCCATCCGCCATCAACGGTTTGGCCCGTCCTAGCCAATATGGCCGAATATCCGGCATGGTGGCCGCAATATTTATTTGTTCATCTCCTGCATTCCGAACCCAATCTGATCGGAACGGAATTTACAATACGCCCCTACGGCTGGCGCTCGTTTCTTTGTCGAGTTACATCCTTCGAAAAACCGGCCTTCATTTGCCTGCAATACGACAGCAGTTACATGAGGGGAACCGCGCAATGGCGATTGGATCCTGCACAACAAGACACAAGGGTCATCTATGCAATGGATGCAACGACGTATGACGTCATGGTCTATCTCATGAGTTTCATCATCAGTTTACAAAGCATCCATTCTTTTTCCATGCAAGCAATCTTTTGCAATCTCGTCAAGCAACTGAGCCGGATTGATCCTGCGACTTAACGGGCACTTATCTGAAAAACTCCAGTTGCAACAGCAAACAATTAGAAAATCGCTCGATGCAAGGATCTCCAGCAACAATTCCGGCAAACTCATCATGATGGGGTGAGTTTGGGGTCGCTTCAGAATTCATAAAAAAAAGTACTCTAAAAAAGAAGATCTTACAGAAATCCTCACTTGCCCTGCGCCCCTTTCTCTTTGTGCATTATAAGGATCAAAAGAACACTTCGATTCTGTTGCATGCAACACCTCTTTCCCGTCAATTCTCATCACAATAGATACAAACAATCTTCTAACTGACTGCTATTTTTAATGGAAAATTAAAAATTGAAAACTCTAGACTTTGCGGCATTGAACTTGCTAGTAGAGTTTTAAATAAACCCAAGGTGCATTGCAGATAAAGCGGTTCTATGCTGACACACATCCTTAAAATCGTCGAGGTGGCTGCCATGTTTGGATATGGACATATAGTTTTGGTTACTGATGAAGAAGGAAGGAAATTTGTTTGCACGCTGGAAACTGAGGTTAGCGAATTAGCCTGTGAACCGGATAGCAATCAAGAAGTTTCAATTAAATTTGAGAAACTGACAGAGCGTGAACGTAGCAGTTGTGTATTGTTTATCGGGTAAACTCAGCCAAGGGCAACACCTGCTTACTGTTCAACAGTATCACATGTTCCTTTGACAGGCAGCAGGACTGTGAAAGTCACGCCTTCTCCAGGTTGTATTTCGACACGGATTTCTCCCAGGTGGCGTTTGACAATGCCATGACTGACCGATCTGCGTCGTACGATTCCAGGCTACGGGATGTGCTTCCTGTTGCAACATAAACCGTTTTGCTGCACAAGCGGTCCACATGAAACCCGGGAAGTCACAAAAGACAATTATCGGCAAATCAATATTCACTGAACTTGTCAAATTTCATGGAGAAGCAGCATGTTTAAGCTTGAATGTAACGGAAAAAAGGTCAAGCTTGACGAAGCCGGATTCCTTATCGACCAGAACGATTGGAATGAAGATGTTGCTATGGCGCTGGCTTCCAAAGAAGGGTTCGATTCGTTATCCGCAGAACAGATCGATATTATCCGGTTCATGAGGGAATACTTTCTTAAATATGAAGTGTTCCCCATACTCAACAATATCTGCCGGATTGCGCATCAGCCAAAAAAATATGTGAACGACATTGTTGGCCTCAAGCTTACTTCCGCTCAATAACTCCAGTGATAGGAGAAAACATGTCTCAACCAATTTCAAACCTGCCAAGGAAAAGGCGAGGAAATAAAGGTACGGATTTATTTTTAGTGTGAAAAGTGAGTCCACTCCACGTCCTTAGGCCGTGACCAGGCAAAAAACCGACCGGCGGGTCATGCCCAACCCCTTAGGCAAACAAAAGGAGAGCTTTATGTACTACAGCAGCGGCAACTTCGCAGCCTTCGCCCGCCCGCGCAAACCCAAGGGCGTGGAGAATAAAACTTCCTGGTTTGTCGGCTCGGGCCTGGCGGCACTGGCAGGCGCGGCCTTCTTGGTCCGCGACGGCCAGATGCCGGGTAACCGGATTACCATCTTGGAGCAGCAACAGTTGCCCGGTGGTGCGCTGGACGGCATCAAGGAGCCGCAAAAAGGCTTCGTGATTCGCGGCGGGCGCGAGATGGAAGAGCACTTCGAATGCCTGTGGGACCTGTACCGATCGATCCCGTCGCTGGAGAACGAGGGCGCCAGCGTGCTCGACGAGTTCTATTGGCTCGACAAGGACGATCCGAACTCCTCTTTGCAGCGTGCCACTGTTAATCGAGGCGAGGATGCGCATACCGACGGCCTGTTCACGCTCAGCGAGCAGGCGCAGAAGGAGATCGTCAAACTCTTCCTGGCCACCCGCGAAGAGATGGAAAACAAGCGCATCAACGAGGTATTCGGGGAGGAGTTCCTGGACAGCAATTTCTGGCTGTACTGGCGCACGATGTTTGCCTTTGAAGAGTGGCACTCGGCGCTGGAGATGAAGCGGTACCTGCACCGTTTCATCCATCAGATCAAAGGTATGCCGGACTTCTCCACGCTGAAGTTCACCAAGTACAACCAGTACGAGTCGCTGGTGCTGCCGCTGGTCAAGTGGCTGCTGGATCATGGCGTGGTGTTCGAGTACGGTACCGAGGTCACCGATGTCGATTTCAACATCGCACCCGGACGCAAGCAGGCGACTCGCATCCATTGGCGCAGGGACGGCGTCGAAGGCGGCGTCGATCTTGGCCCCGACGACCTTGTATTTATGACCATCGGTTCGCTCACCGAGAACTCCGACAACGGTGACCACCACACACCGGCTAATCTCAATGAGGGGCCTGCGCCGGCATGGGATCTGTGGCGACGCATCGCCGCCAAGGATCCGGCGTTCGGGCGCCCGGACGTGTTCGGCTCGCACATCCCCGAGACCAAATGGGAGTCGGCCACCGTCACTACGCTCGATCAGCGCATCCCGAAGTACATCCAGAAGATCGCCAAACGTGATCCGTTCAGCGGCAAGGTGGTGACCGGCGGCATCGTGACCGCTAAAGATTCCTCCTGGCTGCTCAGTTGGACGGTGAACCGGCAGCCGCACTTCAAGCAGCAGCCCAAGGACCAGATCGTGGTCTGGGTCTACGCGCTGTTCGTCGAGCAACTCGGCGATTACGTGAAGAAGCCGATGCAGGACTGCAGCGGCGAGGAGATCACCCAGGAATGGCTCTACCACCTGGGCGTGCCGGTCGAGGATATCCCCGAACTGGCTGCAACGGGCGCGATAACCGTGCCGGTGATGATGCCGTACGTGACCGCCTTCTTCATGCCACGCCAGGCCGGTGATCGCCCGGACGTGGTGCCCGAGGGCGCTGTCAACTTCGCCTTCATTGGGCAGTTCGCGGAATCCAAGGAGCGTGACTGCATCTTCACCACCGAGTACTCCGTGCGAACGCCGATGGAGGCTGTCTACACACTGCTCGACGTCGAGCGCGGCGTGCCGGAGGTATTCAACTCCACCTACGACATCCGCATGCTCCTGTCCGCGACCGGCCGCCTG
>JBBQCO010000060.1:0-19499 GCA_038318785.1 Desulfobulbales bacterium
GCCGCCGCAACTCGGGCAAACCGAGATGGGGGCATCGGCTATACGTTGCTGAATTTCAAGAATTTTCTGGCACCCACTACATTCGTACTCGTACACCGGCATCACATCACCTCACAACTCTTCATTATATTAAGGTTAAAAAAGACCGAAACGTCAAGTGTCGGCAACTTTAATGTCTCAGCTGCACACTGTCAACTCTTGTGGCGGGATAATCTGGTGCGCAGGACATCTTCAGCCGACTGAAACAAGGTTTCCATTTTCTGCGATAACGGTTTAACCGCCCGGTGGTTTCATGCTTTCCTCGCGCATTCATCAACAGATCCGTTTGACACCCTTTTTTACTCTTTATTTGTTCTGTAACAGCACAAAAAAATTGCATTGATCGGGTTCATGTTCTATTATTGCAGCAGTTGCAGGAGCAAGCGATATGCATCCATTTATTTTATTCTCAGGAGAAACCGATGAGTAAATCGCTCGTTGAAATGACCGCCGAAATAATCCAGTCCCAAATCAGCAGCAAGCAAATGACCACCGAGGAAATAAAGGCGGCTCTTAACGATACATTCCAAACCCTTAAGGCGCTTCAGGACTCGGAGACCATCGGGATTGATGCAGAACCCGAAGAGGTTAATCCTGTTATCGATCCGAAAAAATCCATACAGAAAAATAAAATTGTTTGCTTAGAATGCGGCCAGGAGTTCAAGATGCTTTCGCCAAAGCATCTGAAATCACATGCACTCACCTCAAAAGAGTACCGCAAGAAACATGGCTTTTCAGCACGGCAGCCGCTGTGTGCCAAGGCACTTTCTGAAAGGCGCTCTCAATCGGGAAAAGAAAGAGGGTTGCCCGATAATCTTCGCAAGGCCATTGAAATGCGAACCAAGAGCAAGAAAAAATAATTCCATTCCCGGTAACAGTCGCCAGCGAGACCTTTCAGGCGGCGGTATTCCCATTTTCCGCCGCCTGAGTAAAGACTCCTGATATCTTGCTGGTGCCTTGATAAGAGTAAGGCCGTCCACCTTGTGGAGAGAGTTTTTCCACAATACAATCACGCTCAATTTCGTGCCTGTACGCCTCGCTTTCCGCTTCTCCTCACTAACCTGTAATCGTTTACTCATGATTGGGATCTTCGACTCCGGCGTCGGCGGCATGACCGTCGCTCGTGCTATTGAACAATTCTGCCCAGGGTATCCCCTGGTGTACCTCGGTGACCTTGCCCGGACACCGTATGGCTCCAAAAGTCCGGCCATGATTACCGAATACTCGCATCGCAACACCGAGTTCCTGCTCAAGCAAGGGGCAAAACTGATTGTCATTGCCTGCAATTCAGCAGCGAGCACCGCCTCCACCTTTCTGCGATCGCATTACAGTCAAGCGATCATCGACGTTATCTTTCCGG
The DNA here is from genome assembly GCA_038318785.1 of Desulfobulbales bacterium. Lineage (GTDB taxonomy): Bacteria > Desulfobacterota > Desulfobulbia > Desulfobulbales > Desulfobulbaceae > Desulfobulbus. Next base: position 1,400 of record JBBQCO010000060.1, read on the forward strand.
CGGTGGCCAAGGCAGCAGAGGTCAGTATAAACGGCAGAATAGGCATTATCGGAACCCGGGCTACCATTAATTCTGGTCTCTACGAACAGCGCCTTCTGGCTGCTCGCCCGGATTGCAAGGTGTACAGTCAAGCCTGCCCTCTCTTGGTGCCTCTGGTCGAAGAAGGTTGGCTTGATCGGCAGGAAACCAAAATGATCGTTAAAAAATATCTTCATCCCTTGCGAGACAAACAGATCGACACCCTGATCCTTGGATGCACCCACTATCCTCTCCTGAAAAAAACGATTGCCACGCGCATTGGTCGCAGGGTACACATTATCGATTCCTCGGTTGAAGTGGCGCTCCATCTCAAATCGATTCTTGATTCCGATGAACAACTCCGCAATGAACTCTACTGTCCCGACACGCCCAGTCGTTTTTTTGTCTCCGATCTGCCTTCGCCAGTGCAGGCACTGGCCATCGCTATTTTTGGCCGGCCTGTTCTCTTGGAAAAAACCGATGTTTAATCATGGGCGTTTTATCCTGGCTTTGTTTTTTTTGATTGCTTTCGGCTCGCTTTTCGTTGTCCCCTCAACTGAGGCGGCCTCCTCCGGGTTGGAGCAGCGGGTTCTGCAGCTCCAAAAAAAATATCAGCAGTTACGGAGTCTGGAATTTGAGTTTTCTCAAACGACCCAGACCAGCGGCAGGATCAAACAGGGGGCCGGTAACGCCGTTTTTTTTCGACCGGGTGTTCTCGATAAACCTGCTGGAACGAACCAGGGGATCATGCGCTGGAACTATATCGAGCCGACTGCGCAGACCATCATAAACGACGGCAAGGAACTCTCCATTTACACGCCCCAGGATAAACAGTTGATCGTTTCGTCAGCGCAGGAAATGGAATCCGACATCACCTACGCTATTTTTACCGGCACCAAAAGCCTGCTCGATGAGTTCGAGGCTTCGCCAGCGGACAAGCTCTTTATTCTGAACGATCCGCCGGCTGGTTTCGAGGCCATCCTGCTGATACCCCGGCAACCCCATCCACAGGTGAAACGCGTCCAGCTCTGGCTCAACGGCGACTTCACCATTCATCGGTTGCTCATGGAAGATCATTTTGGCGCGATGACAGAGCTGACCTTTGCCAAGGTTCGCCTCAACACCCTGCCGCAGGGGGATGGGAACCAGGTGCAAGCTCTGCTTAAACTGGATTTGGTGCCCGGCACGGAAACCATTCGGCAATGACTGCGGATGGTTGCGTGGCCGAGGCCCCCTTTTCTAGGATGGAGCCATTGGCCGTTTTCTCGGTGCAGCCGGAGTGGAAAAGACGTTGCCCCTGTTCGGCAAGCGGGGTAAAGAGGAGCAGCTTGTTCATTGTTTCGCTGGCCCCATGTCTTTTTTTACGTGGGTGACGGAATGCACCAGACCAACTCTATTCCTCGATCTTCATGCGCATCGCTGTTTTATCGGATAGTCATGACCACATCCCTCACCTCAAGCGGGCCGTTCTCGGTGCCAATCAGGAAGGGGCCGAACTGCTGATTCACTGTGGCGATCTCATTTCTCCGTTCATGCTGACCTACCTTGAATCATTCAACGGTCAGGCGCATTTGATTTATGGGAACAATGCCGGGGACCAGCATCTCATATCCTCGCGATGCGCCTCACCCGCCAGCAGAATCCAGCACCACGGTACGCACGGAACCCTTGTCGCCGGTGGACTTCGTATTGCCATCGAGCATTATCCAAAATGTGCTCGCCATCTGGCCTGCTCCGGGAATTTTGACTTGGTCTGTTATGGCCATAATCATATTTTTCATGCTGAACGGCTTGGGAACTGCCTGTTGCTCAACCCCGGCGATCTTCTGGGGAAGGATGCAGTCCCGGCCTTTGCCCTTCTCGATACTGATGATTTTTCCGTTCGCCGGATGGAGGTTGGGGAGAAATTAGTCTTAGATGATTGATCGCAGATTCTCTGCGATTGCAGCCCCCTGCAGAGATTTATGATTCTGCCGGTCAATTCTTACACCCTACAGAGAACCATGAGTGACGAAACTTTTGCAGATCTTTTCCAGGATAAACCCGCTTCCCGTAAAAACCTCCAGCCTGGCGACCGGGTGGAGGCAACCGTTGTCGGCATTAGTGGAGAGAATATCTTCCTCGATGCCGGCGGTAAAAGTGAGGGCATTCTCGGTGCAGCGGAACTGCGCAATGAGGCAGGAGAACTGACGGTCGCTGTCGGCGACCGGGTGAACGTCTTTTTCCTGGCAGCACGAAACGGTGAGATGGTGTTTACCACCCGGCTTGGTTCCGGCCAGACCTCTTCCCGCGAACTGGAGGAGGCCTTTCACTCGGGTATTCCCGTAGAAGGCAAGGTAACAGGGGAGGTCAAGGGCGGCTTTTCCGTCACTGTTGCCGGTCAGCGCGGATTTTGCCCGTACTCGCAAATGGATGTCCGCAGGGTCGAGAACCCCGAGGACTACATTGAAAAATCCTTTGCCTTCAAAATTATTGAATTTGGTAGCCAGGGAAAAAACATTATCCTCTCAGCCCGCGCCATTCAAGAAGAGCAACGGCAACAGGATCGGGAGCAGCTCAAGGAACGACTCGCCGAGGGTATGCAGGTCAGTGGCACAGTGACCTCTATCCGGGATTTTGGCGCTTTTGTCGACATCGGAGGTGTCGATGGGCTCATCCCCATCTCGGAATTAGCCTGGGGCCAGACCGACAAGGTGGAGGATATATTGAGCCAAGGGCAGCAGGTCGAGGTTGTCATCAAACGGCTTGACTGGGATAAAGACAGAATCTCGCTGAGCCTCAGAGAAACCACCGAGAATCCGTGGGATAAGGTGGCGGAAAAATACCCGGCCGGTTCGATCCATCAGGGCCGAGTCTCGCGGCTGGCTGCCTTTGGCGCTTTTGTCACCCTGGAATCCGGCATCGACGGCCTGCTCCATATTTCCAAACTTGGCGCCGGCCGCCGGATTCACCATCCTCGGGAGGTGGTGGAGGTTGGCCAAGATCTGACCGTTAAAATTGAGTCGATCGATGTCGGGCAGAAACGATTGTCTTTGGCGCCCGAAGATTATGTGGCCAAGGAATCGGCCGAGGAGTATACGCCGCCACCTGTGAGCAAGGAGTCACCGTCGATGGGTACCCTGGGTGACCTGCTGAAATCGCAAATAAAGAAGAAATAGGTGGTTTGTTGCTTTGTTACAGGGGGGGACTATGCGTCTCCCCCTGCATAATGGACGACCGACGACTTAAATGGGATCAGGGGGAACGGCGGGTTATTTCGAACATGATGACGGCAGCAGCGGCCGAGGCATTGAGTGAATTAAACGCAGCCTTCATCGGGATTGTCACCAGAAAATCACACTGTTTTCGTACCAAAGGCCGGATACCCTTGCCTTCGCTACCAATCACCAGGCAGATCGGCCCGGAAAAATCGGTGCTATAAATCGTGGGGGCATCTGGTTCCGCCACAGCTCCATAGATCCAAAATCCCCTTTCTTTCAATACATTGAGCGCGTCGACCAGGTTGACGACCTGGCAGATTTGCAGGTGGGCCACCGCGCCGGCGGAGGTCCGGGCGACCGTGCCGGTGACGGGCACACTGCGCTCCCGGGTCATAAGTATATGGGAAAAGCCGGCTGCCAGGGCTGAGCGGAGAATTGATCCGAGGTTGCGGGGATCCTGAATGGAGTCAAGTGCCAGAATTCTCGCCGGGCCCGTAGTTTGCTCCCCGGCCAGGGTTTCCAGAAGGGCGTCGAGCGAAATGAGCCGGGCCTCGCTCTGCCGGGCCACCACGCCTTGATGCCGGCAATGGCGGGGAACGTGCATCCTGCTCTCCTCGACGAAACGGATTGCAATGGAGCGCTCCTTCGCCAGATCGATGATCTGTTGCAGTCGCGGGCCAGCCTTGCCCTGCTGGATAAAAATCTCACTGATAGTGGCCGCCTTTTGTGCCAAGGCCTCCCAGACCGCATTGATCCCCCATATCAGGTCGTCGGCGGGTTCGCTCGCTGCGGATTGACCACGGTCGGCAGGCCTCTTCTCCTTTTTCCTTGTCTCCATCAAGCACCCCATTGCATCGGTTGGCCATCACGAGCACGATGCTGGCGGCAGCGCTCGGCAATGATGATACTGCGCAGACTTTCCACTGCGTCTTCGAGTCGATCGTTGACGATCAGGTAGTCGTAGGCGTCAACGCAGGCTAATTCCTTGCGGGCGTTGTTAAGCCTTACGGCAATGGTCGTCTCGTTCTCTGTCGCCCGACCCCGCAGGCGGCGTTCCAATTCCACAAGCGACGGTGGTGCAATAAAGATAGTCACCGGATTGGCCCGCAGGCGAACCTGAGCCGCACCCTGGACATCGATATCGAGAATGACATCGCAACCCGCCCGCTGATGTTTGTCGACTTCTTCAACACTGGTACCGTACATGTTGCCATGCACTTCGGCCCATTCAAGAAAGCCCGTGGGCTGTTGAGTGCGAATGCCCGAAAAAACAGCTCCTTCGACAAAATGATAGTGGACGCCATTCACCTCTCCGGGGCGAGGTTGTCTGGTGGTGTGCGATACCGAAAAAACCAGTCTCGGCAGGGTGCGCATCACCCGGCTGACAATGGTTGTTTTGCCGCATCCGGAGGGAGCAGAAAGCACAAGCAGGAGAGCGTTACTCATCTTTTCCCTCGTTCTTTTCCTTTGTCAGCACCATTTCCGGATTACGCTGTTCCTGGTCTAGGGCCAGCAGGCGCTGGTTGATGGTCTCCGGCTGAACCGAGGACAAGATCAGGTGGCCGGAATCAAGAATGAGGATGGCCCGAGTCCGTCTTCCCTCGGTGACGTCGATGAGTTTTTTCTCGATTCGGGCATCCTCTTTCAATTTTCGTATGGGCGAGGACCCGGGATTGACGATGGCGAGAATACGGTTGACCTTGACGGCATTGCCAAAGCCGATATTAACAAGTCTGCTGTCCATGGCTGATAGCGGTGCTCAAAGGGAAAATCAAAATTAAAGGCAACGGGAAGGCGGTTATTCGATGTTTTGCACCTGCTCGCGCAGTTTTTCGATTTCATTTTTCATCTCAACGCCCAGATGAGCAATGCTGGCGCTGGAGATTTTAGAGGAGAGAGTGTTCACCTCGCGAAGGAATTCTTGCAGGAGAAAATCCAGCCGTCGTCCCACCGGTTCGTCGCTGGCAAGAAAGGCGCGGAACTGAGCCATGTGGCTGTCGAGACGGGTTATCTCTTCAGTGACGTCGCTCTTGTCGGCCATGAGCGCCGTTTCCTGGGCCAAGCGAATGGGATCGAGATCCAATCCTTCAAGTAATTTGCCCACCCTAAGCCTCAGATCGCTTTGGCGCTGCTGTTGGAGTTCGGGAATATGGGTGTCGATCTGGCGGACAACCGATTCAAATTTGGCCAGGCGTCCGAGGAGGTCCTGCTGTAGGGCTTGACCCTCCCTCTCTCGCATGATGTCGCAATCCTTGAGGGCGGCTTCCAAGGCGGAACTGATCAAAACCCATTCCACATCCATATCGGGGCGCTGTTCTTCCAGGGTAATCACATCGCGCAGGGTCAGCATGTCTCGCAGCGTTACCGTGCCATCGAGCCCGTAAACGTCAATCAACTGTTGAAGACAGCGGTGGTATTGCCGGGCCACGCTTTCGTTGATCACCAGCTGCGGTTCAACCGCAGAAAGGCCTTGCACGCTGAAGGTGATATCGACCCGGCCACGATCGAGAATGGTCGCCACTATTTTTTTTACCGGCTCCTCGAAGGCGTTAAAAAGTCGTGGAAGAACGACCCTTTGATCAAGAAAGCGGTGATTCACTGTTCGGATTTCGGCGACCCAGGTCCTGCCTTCTGCCGAGGCCTCACCTCGGCCAAATCCTGTCATGCTTCGTGGTCGCATTCCTTATCCTTCCCGTTTCCGGGTACTCATTCGTTAAGTTAATCTAAAATTTGAACAGGCTACGATTGATTAAGGGGTATGGCGTCACGCAATTCGACGGCCGAGACACAAGCGGTTCCAATTTTGCCGACGACGATACCAGCAGCATGATTGGCCAAAATTGCAGCCTCATTCATGGTGCATCCGGCAGCCAGTCCTAGAGCAAGCGTGGCAGCAACTGTATCCCCGGCACCGGTGACGTCATAGACTTCCTTGGCCATCGTCGGAATGGTAACCAGGTGGTCGTCATCCTGCAACAGCGCCATGCCGGCCTCTCCACGGGTGATCAAGACCGCCTCGCAGCCGATATCGTCGCGGAGATGACGAGCCGCTGCGATCAGGCTCGGTTCGTCCGAGATTCGAATCCCCGCTATCTGCATGGCCTCATGGTGATTGGGGGTGATGACAGTGGCGCCGACGAAACAATGAATATTTGAAGGTTTGGGATCCACTATCAACGGCAGCTTGCGTTTTTCCCGAATTCGGGCCGCATGGAGCAGTTGATGCAACCGGATCATCAACTGTTCGCTGACCACACCTTTAGCGTAATCTGAAACCATCACGGCATCAAAGGTATGCACATGCTCTTCGAGATAGGAAAGAAGAGCGTTCAATGAACTTTTAGACGGAACGCCGGTTTGCTCCCGATCAAATCGGACGACCTGCTGCCCTTGCGCTACCACCCTGGTTTTAATGGTCGTCGGGCGTTGCCCGACGACCAACCCTTGGGTCGGAACGCCCAACTCCTCGACCAGTTCGACAGCTTTTTTCCCCATGGCATCATCCCCGATGATGCCGCACAAAGCGCCTTTTCCCCCAAGGGAAACAATGTTTCGCAAAACATTGGCACTGCCACCCAGCAGGAGTTCCTCGCGTTGAACATTGACAACTGGAACCGGTGCCTCTGGTGAAATGCGGGTGGCTGTCCCCCAAAGAAAATGGTCGATGATAATATCACCGATCACCAAGACCTTGGCATTGGAAAAGCGGGGGATAACGTCCCGAAGCGTTGAATCGTCCATGATCAATAATACAAATGATTGATCAGCGCCTTTATTTCATCGCTTTGTTCAGCTCTGCAATAACCGCATTCGATATATCAATCGAATCAGTAGCATAAAGCACAACATTGCGGGGGAGTACGACCGAATAACCACCGTCGGCTGCCACCTTCCCGACAACTTCCTCGAGTTTCTTGAGGATAGGATTGACATGCTGCTCACGCAGTTTCTTTAATTCCTGATTTGCCTCATCCTGCTTCACTGCGAGATCGCGCCGTTTCTTCTGGAAGGTGGCGGCTTTTTCCTGCTTTACGCTGTCACTCCAGGCAGAACCTTTTTTCTCCATGTCCTTCTGCAGAGTGATAAGTTCGTTTTCCTCGTTTTTAAAGGAGGCTTGGAGGGTATCCATTTTTTGTTTGATGATTCCTTCTGCTCTCTTTCCGGCCGTGGAGGTGGACAGCACCTGTTTCATATCAATGACGCCAATCTTGGTGTCTGCAGCCAAAGCCTGGCCATTGAGAAGAACAGCCGCCACGATCAACAGGCTGCCGATGCAGCCAACCGTAGTTTTAACAATATTCACTGTCGTTGCTCCTTATAATTGGTTGTACCCACCCTAGTTTCATTCTTTACTGAAGAGACAAAGTCGGGCAGAAAAAAACACAAAACCGGGCAGGGACACAAGCCCTTACCCGGTCACTTACTCATTAATCCAACCAGTTATTTTACAATAACAAAGTCGTCCCGCCGATTTTGCGCCCAGGAAATTTCATCATGGCCGAACAGAAGCAATTTCTCTTCGCCAAAACTAACCGTGGACAGACGCTCGGCATTAACCCCGAGGTTAACGAGATACGTCTTGGCGGTCTGCGCACGGCGTTCACCTAAGGCGAGGTTATATTCCTGCGTTCCGCGAGGATCGCAGTTTCCCTCGATCCGGATGCTTAATTGGGTATTCTTTTTGATAAAATCTGCATTGGTTTCAATCCGCTGCACTTGTTCGCCGGTAATCTTTGAGCTATCAAACTCAAAATAGACCGGCACCATCGGCCCAGAGGTTCTGCCTTCCATGATTCCCGAATCCGCAGTTTCCAGCGATTCCGATGTTCCGGCGCCTTCTGTTCCTTGCTGTGCGGTTTCAGGTGCTTTTTTGCTACAACCCGTCAGGCTCAGGCCCAGGATAAGCGCCCCCAAGGTGACCCAGTACCCAATTTTTTTACTGCTCATTTCTCCCTCCAATATAATAAAAAATTAAAAATGCACGAAGTCACAATTTACTGCACCAACAAGGAAATACAACAATTTTCTCCTAAAAAAATGAATTTCCTTGCAAAAGAAGAAGAGCCTATCTAAAGTCATTCCGCTTACAATTTTGAGGAGAATTTCCTCCTTTTTTTAACGAGAAAAAGAATCACTCATATGGGTTCCACGCTTCCCAACTCACTCAATATCCTCGAACGAATAGTTTGTTCCAACCGTTTTGGAACTTTCTTTGGTGTGACCCAGACGGTTTTTGATTTGGTCTGGGATAATCTCACCCACCCCGAAGGCAACGCCATAGCCTATGTATCGATGGAAATTGGTGGCGACCCCGATGTCTTTCATCCTGTAAGGGACCTGCTGGAGAAAGAAGGGGTTAAGGAAACCCCTAATCCTCAACTGAACGCACTGTTGCAAAAATATTTGCACGGCCCCCGTAAAATTCCCAACTACAGTGGTGGCCTCGGTGTGCTTGCCGGTGACACGCTTAAAAGCTTTGCCGATTTGCACGTCCCGACCCTGGCTGTCAGTCTGCTGTACCGGGAAGGATACTTTTCCCAGATTGTTGACTCAAAGGTAGGGCAGATCGACCATGCGACCCGCTGGACTCCCGAAACAACTCCCACCCTGTTTCAACTCCAGAACCCGCAGTCCCCCGGGCAACCGTTGACAATTGAGATTCCCTTCTACAACGGTCAAGTGAAACCGACGCTGATCAAGGCTCATGTCTGGATGAAACTGGAGATAGCCGGTGAACTCGACTATTTTGTCCCGGAATTCCTGCTGGATTACAGTCTGCCGGATGCCCCGGTTTGGGTGAGGGAATCGGCCCACCAATTGTATAATGCAAAATCAGCGATCATCAAAGCCAACCAGCGGCGCATGTTGGGGGCCGCCATTCTGCCACTCATCGAAGCCCTTGGATTCAAAGCGCAAACTATTCACCTCAACGAACAGCACGGCGTAACGGTTACCCTGCATCTTATTCTGCAGGAGCTGCAGGCCACTCTAGGTGACCCCTTCCTTGACCACATGACCGATGCAGACATCCTGGCAGCTGCGGAACGAGTTTCCCGCAAAATTGTCTATACCATCCATACCCCGGTCAAGGCCGGGCACGACCGTTTTTCTCGAGACCTCTACTCGGCGATCAGCCACGCTGCCTTTCAGCGGATACTCAATCTGCTCGCCCACGACGATGAGGTCAGCCATGAATATAATTTCACGGCTATGGCCATGCGGATCAACCGGGCGATCAACAGCGTCAGTCGGCTGCATCGTGATGTCACCAAGAAGCAATTTCCTGTTTTTTCGGCTAAAATTAAGGCGATTACCAATGGCGTGCATCACCTGACCTGGATCAGCGACAATCGTGCCGCCTGCTTTAACCAGATTCCCTCATTGCGCAACTGGCGCACCGATCCCAGCTGTTTTGTTGCTATCACGGACCAGGACATGCCGCTGCTGGCCCAAACACTTGAGAACGCCTGGAATTTGGATAATAAACAACTGATTGATTATGTAAACACCATGCTCAAGAGTCACCGTGAGCAGATGGTCGAAACCTGGATCGATCCGCCTAACCATCTCTCCAGCCTACCCGAAACGGACTGGCTCCAGCCCGGAGTGTTCACCCTTGGATTTGCCCGCAGATTTTCCACCTACAAACGGGCCGACCTCATTTTCGATGATATTGATCGTCTTTCCGACATCCTCATTGAACACAACTGGCCGGTGAATTTTCTCTTTGCCGGTAAAGCCCACCCTGCAGATGAGCCGGGTAAATCGGTGCTCAAGCTGATTCTCGACAATCAGGAAGAACTGTACAGGCGGAGCAACGGCCTGGGTAAACTTGTTTTTATCCCCGGATATGATATGCAAGTCGCCAAACTGATGGTTAGCGGTGTCCACGCTTGGCTCAATAGTCCCAAGCGTCCTCTTGAGGCCAGCGGCACCAGCGGCATGAAAGCCGCCATGAACGGGGTTCCTAATATCAGCATCATGGATGGATGGTGGGTTGAAGGGTATCACGAAGGGCAAACGGGCTGGAAATTCGGGTACGAGGGGCCGGTGGAAGACGCCGATCTCAGTGAGGCTCCTGATGCCCTGCTCTACACAGAGGATGCCGCTGCTTTCTATGATCTCCTCCCTTCCGTGCTCCAGACATTTTACGGGCAACCACAATCTTATGTAGCACGAGCACTGAACAACCTGCAGCTCAATGTCCCTATCTTCAATACCCATAGAATGGCGGCTGAGTACGTCGATCAATACGGTCTTCGGTTCCAACCGGAGTTGGAACACACACTCAGTCGTTTTCGCCGACTGTATCAAAGTGAAGAGGTCTAAAGGTAAAAAGATTTCCCCCTCCCGGACCTCTTTAGGAAGGTCCAACCACGAGTTGAAAGGATCTTTCCCGTACAAAAGCAGTGCTTATCGCTTTGAGTTACAGTATAAGAACCTTCATCCTTTTACGATCCATTCCCGGTAACAGTGAACAAGGCAAGCGTTCATGCAGGGCGGAGTTGCTGGCAGATATGCGTTTTCAACTGACGACCCTTGGGTAACCGGCAGAAAAAAACATGATGGATCTGGTGAGTCGTCAAGATCGTTTGTATACATAAGCCAAGGGCTTAATACTGTGAGCCACTCACCTCTCTTCGTTCCACAAGCGGTTGACAGCCGCTCAAACCGCCATAATAACGACAACCTTTTTTAGAAGATATAGACTACCCAAGGAGCAACCCATGGCCCGCCACATCAACCCCAGCAATTCCACCAATAAAACCATAGACGCCATTGACCGGAAACGGGAACGGGAACGGCAATTCATGCTGAAAAAATCCCGGGAAATGGCGCCGGAACTCGCCGTATCCCTGGTGCAGCGCCTGTTGGACCTCCATATTATCGAGACCAATTCGGTGCACGCCATTCAGGAGGTTATGGCCAAACAACTGCAACAGTTGGGCGATATGGAAGAGTTCGACATGCAATTCAAGATTGCACCGATCAGAAACCTGACCCCTGATCCAAACGTCATTAGTCTGTATTTGACGCAATATATCGTTGAAGATTTAATTAATCACACCAGCATCCAGGATGTCTTCGGCGACGACCTGGAGATCTACCGGGCTGTGGATTCGGTTTTCTCCAAGATTCGTCCTCGCTGATCATGCTGCGTCATGGCGGTTTCTCACCCCAAAACTCTTCCCGTTCTGCTTTTTGCCACGAGCACCGGGGAAATACTGGACTACGACGGCCTAGCAATGGCCGGAAGCGCCGCTGGGCTATTTTATAAGCCGCAACTTGAAGATCTGATCGAATTACCCCCCGGAAGCGAACTGTTCACCCTACCGGATCGCCTGCCGGTCGGTATCGAACTTGAAACCGGCGAGCCGGCCTTACTCGACGCCAACCCTTACATATCCGGCGAATCCATTCAGGCCGTGGCCGCCTTTATGGCACCCGCCCATACCTCCATCTTGACCGCAGCTTATCAAAATAATGGGGCCAAGGCAGCCCTGCTGCCGCTTTTCGCTTATACGGCCGTCGGCTGGGCGGACGGCAAGTTCTGGGTCGCAGGTTTTCGCAGCGATGCCGATTGCCGTCAGGATGCCGATCAGTTCAATCAGCGCCTCTTGGAGCAGCGCACCAAAAAACACCTCCAGCGACAGAGCGAAAACCGGCTGATTCAGCATCTCGGTAAATGCTGTCTCACCTATGGCTGCCCCGCCGCCCGCAACTATTTTCTCGGACGCTGGGAAGCGCCGCTTCCCTGCTCTCCAACCTGCAACGCAGCCTGCGCCGGATGCATCTCCCTGCAACCTTCTGGGTGTTGTCCCTCGACCCAGGATCGGATCACTTTTGTTCCCACGGAGAAGGAGATCGCCGAGGTCGCGGTGGCGCATCTCGAGACTGCACCCCGCCCAGTGGTCAGTTTTGGCCAAGGTTGTGAAGGCGAGCCGCTACTCCAGGCCGGCGTCATGGAAAAGAGTATTCGCCTGATCCGTTCACGAACGAGCAAGGGCACCATCAATCTCAATACCAACGGTAGTCTGCCCGAAGCCGTGGATCGACTGGCCAAGGCCGGTTTGGACTCGATCCGCATCTCTTTGAACAGCGCCCAGCCAGAAAAACACCGGCTGTACTATCGGCCCAAGGGGTTTACCTTTGCTGATGTCTGTCGTTCGATTGCGGTCATGAAAAGCTACGACCGCCATGTCTCCCTAAATTACTTTATCTTGCCGGGATGCACCGACGACCCTGCTGAATTTGCTGCCCTCTCGGAGCTTATCACCGAATATCGTCCTGATTTTATCCAATTGCGCAATCTGAACATGGACCCGGAATACTACCTGCGGGTGATTGAACACCGTGCGGCCTCGCCGCCGCTGGGGATCAGAAACTGGCTGCGGCTGCTCAAAATGAAGTTTCCGTCCCTGGGCTTTGGCTACTACAATCCACCTCTTCGGCCTTAGTGGCAGAGGGTGAGGCCAACCCCTCGCACCCATCGACATCGTTCACCACAAAGAAGGCGACCGCCTGTTCCCACGCCTCGTCAAGTGAAGAGCTCGCCTGAACCTTGGCCGCTAGATGATGGCCGAAAAAGTAGTTTTTGGCAAAGTAGTGCGTGAATTCCTTCAAGCGTCCCAGGCGCCGATCGGGTTGAAAGCGCTGGATCAGTGCTTTCACATACCCCTGGTAAAGTTGCGGTAGGCAGATGTTCGGCTCGGGGATCTCCAGCCCGTAAACCTCCCTGGCAATTGTTGCAAAAATCCAAGGGGTTCGTGCCGCCGCTCGGCCAATCATCAGGCCGTCGGCCCCACTTTCCTCAAGACAGCGGCGCGCATTTGCCACAGAGTCGATGGAACCGTTGGCGACCACCGGAATATCAACCCATTGCTTAACCTTGGCCACCCAGTTCCACCGAGGCAGTCGGGCGAAAGGCTCTGAACGCAGACGGGCATGCACCGTCAACATTTCGATCCCCTCGCCGGCCAGCATCAGGCAGAAATTTCGCAGTTTGTCCTCATCGAGCGCCTCACCCAGCCGAATTTTGGCTGTTAATGGCCGAGTTGTGTTTTGTCGAGCGCTGACAACGATTTTGCGCACCCGTTTCGGGTCTTCCATCAAACTGCTGCCGCCTCCCGCCCTGCGGACCAGAGGAGCAGGGCAGCCTAGATTGAGGTCGATAACATCCGCCTTGAGACGATGAAGCGCCGCGAAAATCTGGGGGATATTTTTGTCGTCTAAAAGCAGGAGTTGATACGAAAGAGAGGATTCCTGTTCGGTCCGCACAAGATAAGGGGAATGCGGTGCCCGCTCAGCCGGCAGACGGGTGGCCGCGAGCATTTCCGTGCTGAGCAGGCCGACTCCGCCGTGTTGCAGAATTGTTGTCCGGAGGGCTGAGTGAGTTAACCCTGCCATGGGTGCCAACAAGAGAGGTGGCCATATATTCATCTCCCTTATTCGCATCCGAACCCGCCTGTGTTGCCCCAAAACGATGTTTGCCACTTCTGGCTTGACATAAAAACCTCGAGCGTGGTAGCTTTTGATAACTATTATTTAATTAAACCTTCACTGCCAATGATAGAGAATACCATGAATGCCCCCGCCCCAATGATCCGGCTGACAACCCAACGACAGATCATTCTTGAGGAACTGTCAAAAGTGAAAACTCATCCAACCGCCAGCGAATTATACGATATGGTCCGGAAACGCTTACCGCGTATTGGCCTAGGCACGGTTTATCGTAACCTGGAGTTGATGGCGGAAAGCGGCATGATTCTCAAACTTGAAGTCGGTGGGACCCAAAAGCGCTTTGATGCCACAACTAATGAACATTACCATATTCGTTGCTCGGCCTGCGGCAAAGTGGATGACATCGACGTACCGGTTATCAAAGAACTGGTGGCCCAGGCGGCTAACACCACGCCCTATCTCATTCTTGGCCATCATGTCGAATTCACCGGCATCTGCAGCGCCTGCCAGAAACAGCAGAAAATGCATCAAACCCACTGACGAATAGACTTTTTTTTATTCGCCCTGAAACGCCAAGAGCGGCTCCCCTTATGGAGAGCCGCTCTTTTTTGCCCTGACGGACTGATTTCAGGAAAAGATGACTCGACAAAACCGTCGCTTCCCAACCTTGAGGAGAACGGCACCCTTGGTGGGAATAACGGCATTGATATCTTCCACCCTCTTGCCTTCGATTGAAACCGCATGCTGTTGAATCATGCGGCGGCCATCGGAGGTTGATTTTACCAGTCCCGCATCAAGAAGCAGTTTTGGCACCCAGATCTCCGCCTCCGTGGTAACGACCCGCACTTCTTCAATCTCGTCGGGCATTTCGTGACGGGCAAAAACCTGTTCGAAAGTACGCTCTGCATCCTCAGCGGCCGCCTGATTGTGAAACCGCGCCACCATTTCTTTGGCTAACTGCACCTTCGCGGCCTTAGGATGAATTTGGCCAGAAGCAATTCTTCCCTTTAAGGTAGTTATTTCCGTCATCGGGAGATCGCTGAGCAACTCGTAATAGCGGAACATAAGATCGTCACTGATCGACATGATCTTACCGAAGATGCTGTCCGGCGCCTCGGAAATGCCAATGTAGTTGCCGAGCGACTTGCTCATTTTGTTGACACCATCCAACCCTTCCAGTAGCGGCATGGTCAGCACCACCTGGGGTTCCTGTCCCCGGCTTCGCTGTAGGTCTCGTCCCATCAGCAGGTTGAACAACTGATCGGTGCCGCCCAATTCCACATCAGCCTTCATCGCCACCGAGTCATAGCCTTGAATCAGGGGATAGAGAAATTCGTGAATGGAGATCGGCCGGTTCGACTCAAATCGCTTTTTAAAATCATCCCGCTCCAACATGCGGGCAACGGTCAACTCCGAGGCCAGGCGAATCATCTCAAAGGAGGTCAATTGACCCAGCCAGGTGGAGTTAAACACGACCTTGGTCTTCTCAGGATCGAGAATCTTGAAAACCTGTTCCTTATAGGTTTCGGCATTGCGTTTGACGTCTTCAGGTGTCAGGGCCGGGCGGGTGTCGGACTTGCCGGTGGGATCGCCGATCAGGCCGGTAAAGTCGCCGATGAGAAAATGGACATCGTGACCGAGAAGCTGAAAGTGCCGCATTTTCTGAATGAGGACCGTATGTCCAAGATGCAGATCCGGGGCTGTGGGGTCGAATCCAGCCTTAATGATCAATGGTATACCCGTATCGAGGGATCGGGTGAGTTTTTTGACGAGATCTTCTTTGGAATGAAAATCAACGGCGCCCCGTTCGATTAGGGCTATCTGTTCTGCTACCGACTTCATCACCACCCCCTACTTGGCATATTCCACCGCTCTGGTTTCACGGATGACCGTCACCCGGATCTGGCCCGGATAGGTCAATTGTTCTTCAATGGCCTTGGCGATGTCTCGACTCAGCAGTGTGGTTTCCTCGTCCTTGACCTTCTGACTGTCAACGATAATGCGCAGATCGCGGCCGGCTTGAATGGCATAAGATTTTTCCACCCCCTCAAAATTATTGGCAATTTTTTCAAGGTCTTCAAGTCGTTTAACATAGCTCTGCAGCATCTCTTTTCGGGCACCTGGGCGGGCGCCTGACAGGGCATCTGCCGACTGCACCAATACGTCGAGCACGCTTTTGGGTGGCTGGTCCTCGTGATGCGCACCGATGGCGTAGATGATATCCTCGGCTTCTCCATATTTTCGGGCAAGATCACGGCCGATAATGGCGTGTGAACCCTCAACCTCGTGGTCCACCGCCTTGCCGATGTCATGGAGCAGGCCGGCGCGCTTGGCCTTCTTGACATCCAGACCGAGTTCGGCCGCCATCACTCCACAGAGGAAGGCTACCTCGAGAGAGTGCTGTAGAATGTTCTGGCCATAGCTGGTGCGGTATTTGAGACGGCCAATCAGATTGATCAATTCGACATGCATGCCATGGGCGCCGACGTCAAAGGTGGCACGCTCGCCGGATTCGCGAATGCCGACTTCCAATTCCTCGGCAACCTTTTGTACAACCTCTTCAATTCGGGCAGGATGAATGCGGCCGTCGGAAATGAGCTGTTCCAGTGCCAGTCGAGCTACTTCGCGCCGGATGGGGTTGAAGCCGGAAAGGATAACTGCTTCCGGGGTGTCGTCAATGATAATGTCAATTCCGGTTGCTGCCTCAATCGCCCTGATATTCCGTCCTTCCCTACCGATAATGCGCCCCTTCATCTCCTCGTTGGGCAGGGGGACCATGGAAACGGTCTTATCGGCCACATAATCACCAGCATACCTGGCGATGGCAAGGGCCAGGATATTCTTGCCTTTGCGGTCCGCCTCCATTTTCATCTCGTTTTCGATCCGTGACAGTCGCTTGGCACAGTCCATCCGTGCTTCACTCTCAATAGACTGCATGAGCTGAAGTTTGGCTTCCTCGCGATCTATACCGGCAATCTGTTCCAGTTTGTAGCGCTGCTCATCAATTAAGCCGTCAAACTGTTTCTTCTTCTCAACAACCTCAGCTTCATTACTTTCAAGATGTTCTTCCCGGTATTTCAAGCTGACCTGTTTTTCTTCAAGAATCTGAAACTCCCGCTGGATCTCATCAAACTTGCGATTTAAACGACGCTGGTCCTCTTTGATCTCCAGTCGGCTGGCCTTCAATTCACGATCAGCTTCCTGTTTAATTAAGAAGGCCTCTTCCTTAGCCTGCAGTAGAGCTTCTTTCTTGATTTGCTCGGCTTCACTGATGGCATTTTCAATGATCTGCCGTCCCTGCAACGCAATGTTTTTCTGGTTTCCCTCCACCAGTCTTTTGCGCAGAAGAATGCCTATGGCTAAGCCAGCCACGAGATTCACCAACGCCAAAAGCAACGTTGTAATATTTAGTTCCATAAGAAAACACCTGCCCCTCTATATATGAATAAAGTACCAACAACGCCATGCCATTTCCTAATACGCACGGATTGTTAGAATGAAGAAAGGGGAAGTGGTGCTGCGAAGGGGTGCCGCGATCAATCATCGCTGCAAACGGAAACGCTGATGAAATTCAGCAATGGAGCCCGAGCGCTTTCAAGAGAGGCTCAGGTCGTCCCGGTGGTCCTCAGTCTTAAAGAAATGAAAGAAAAATTTCTGGCGCAACATGCTAATTCGACAAATATTTTTCTTGATAACAGCCTGTATGGAGGGTTACTCGTATATGGTAAACCTGATCGCATCAGAGTTGTCTTTCTATCACTGGACCAGCAATGTCCGTTCGTACCCACGCAACCATCCTCTCTCAGCATTGAAAATGGCATCTATAAAAACAGCGGCTTAATCCGCCGGTAAAGAAAAGCCCCCACGCTGCCGTGTCAACGAAATGATTAAACCTAATTGAATTAGGTGGGCAGTGCCCCCGCTGACGGCTGGAATTCAATAAAGATTTCCATGATTCAGCTCTAGGGCTACCCTTTTATTGCGAGTTGGCTCAATACTTCGCTGATCACCAACAGAGCAGGGGTACAACGCTTTATTAGTTTTACTATACCAGAACCTCTCAACAGCCAAAAGAGAATCTTCAGGAAGTCAGTCCAAACCTGAAGATACTTTCTCGACCAGGCGGTCAATGGCGCATTCTTGCGTCTGTCGAAACTCGATAAAGTCTCGATTTAAATGAACATATTTTGCAGCGATCCGCAAGCAGCCAAGCACCAGCATTTTGCTGGAAGGTACAGAGCTTCGGCTAAACTTTTCACTGCTTTCCAATTCTTGACGGAGTAGGGCGATGGCGGATTCCACCTCTTCCTCGGGCGCATCGCTATAAAAGGTGAATTCCTGCCCGAACAGGTGAAAGCGAACAAGACGATCCTGCATCGGCGTCAGGGGGCAGTCTTAATTGTCCTTGTCTTCAGGGGCAT
>JBBQCO010000061.1:0-18965 GCA_038318785.1 Desulfobulbales bacterium
AGGTCGGGGTAAAGAAGGCTTTTTGTCGATGGTTGAACAATAATGAAGATGTTCGACAATTTTGTTGGGAGGTGACGATGCCAGAAATTCGGGAATGTCGAGCAGGGTCCTGTTGTCTGAACGACGAAGCTGTTGTCTCGACTGCGGCTACTCCCGACAAGGATTCAACAGCAGGCGGGGTGTGAAAAGGAGGTGGTGCGGAGGCTGAGCAACAAAAAAAGCGGCTGGAACCAAATGGCTCTAACCGCTTTTTTTCCAGGGGGATCAAACCCTGCTGCTCTTGAAGACTGCTGGGTCAGGGCTCCTCAGTACATCTCAGAGTTCCGGAAGAGAGCCCGAAAAAGCGGTGAAACCCTGTGTGTGCGAGGGGGGATTTACCGGCAAGGAATCACCTTGCGAAAACTATCCTTGGTCCAGATCAACTGACCATCGGGCGTTTTGCCGTCGGTTTTCCATTTATCGAGGACCTGGAGACAATAGGACCCCATATTAATGGTTTCCGGTTCTTTGTTGCTCGGGGCTTCTCCGCCGATGCGCATCAGGTCGGGGTTGGTTGAGGCGTAGTTGGGGGCGATTGTGGCTGCGCCGCAACCGGTTAAGGCGACGGCAACAACTGCGTACACAAAAAACGCGCACATTTTTTTCATGGTTTATTCTCCTTATCGTGATTGGTTGTACTCAGAGCCCTCAAGCCGGCATTGCTCGCGGCTTGTGGGCTTGAACTAAATGGGCCTCTTCGAGAGTGAGCCGACGGATGGGGCAATGTCAGATCGAGGCAAAATGTAATTGATCCGAACGGTTAGCGAAAGTATTTTTTGAACAAGCTGTTCCGCTATGGTCATATTTTTACGTAAAATCAGCACGTTTCGACACGTGATTGCAAGTCGGGTGCAAGAGGCTCTGCACCTGCAACAAAGAGGTGGGCGTTGCCTTTAGCAGACAAAACAGCCTGCGCCGGATGTCTGCAGCACCAGTTGAACTCGGGCACGCAAGCGCCAAAAAACGATATGTTGCTATGGCTTCCTTCTATTCTCTAGAGCATATTGCCGACAGGGCGGTCGCCTTCTCTGATTCGCTCCAACTGGTCTGCGAGATCATCAATCTCTGATTGCCAGTATTGTCGCGACCCGAAATCGGGCACCACAGTGGTTGCTCCATCCTCGACCACCTGATGCGCACACCAGGCCGAATAGTGGATAAAGCGCATGGCCCGCAGGGGTTCGATCAGGCGAAGGCTGCTGCGATCAAACTGCCTGAAGGACTCATATCCCTCGAGCAGCAAATCCACCGCCACAAAAGATTCGTCCAGGGGGCCCGGCAACAGCATCCAGAAATCCTGGACCGGCGGACCAATGGCCATATCGTCAAAATCGATCAGGAAGAACGACTCTCCGGGACGATAGATGAGGTTGCTCGAGTGGCAATCACCATGAATCCGAATGGATTCACTGTCGGCAAAAAGGGGCTCGATTTCTTGTATTATTCTGGTGGTCATCTGGGTGTACGACCCCATCAGGTCTTTGGGAACCAGACCGCTTGTGCGGATGAATTCCACCTGGTTCGCCGTTGTCACCGCCGGGTGCATCCGGGTTCTGTCCTGGGGCAACTTTCTTGCCCCCACCATGTGCGTGCGCCCGAGCAGGGTTCCGAACGCCAACCATTGGTCATCAGTAAATTCATCGACACATCGCCCGCCTTTGCGCGGGAAAACAGCAAAGTACATGTCTTCATAATGCCCGAGCGTCCCGCCAGTATTCAGGGTGAGCGGGGCAATGACCGGGATTTCTTCCGCTGCCAGTTCCAGCAGAAAATCATGCTCATCCTGCAGGGCCTGCCGCGACCAGCGTCCGGGGCGATAGAATTTGACCACCATACCGTTGCCGTCCCTATCTTCCAGCTCGTAAACGCGATTAATATAACTGTTATAGGGCCGGCAGAGATTGGTACAGGCACGGCCCAGTGCCGATTCGACGTGCTGCAGGATACTCTCCGGCGTCAGCCTGTTTAAAGCCGACCCTTTTTTCTTGAGGTCCAAAGTATCCATAAACGAATTATCTCCCTGATCGTCGTCAGTCTGGTTCATCCGGCAAATGCGTTCCTGAAAAAGGCAACCAATGGACTTGCTCAGCCCCGGCATTGGTTGTTGACAGCATGTACAACAAACACCGGCAGGTTTGACCATGTCCAAGCCGACACTCTACCACGCTTTGCCCATAAAGGGTGTAACGTATCGTTGTGCCCTTCTCCCGCGCAAGACCATTGTTTGTTCAGATTAAGAAGAACGTAAATCTCGATACAATAGTCAAAATTCATCCAAATTACCTATTTGACTTTGGGGGTGAACTTGAGTGTATTGCCGGTACTTTAAGGGAAAATGACCGTGCAGTTGCTGTCGGGAGGCAGGGAGGATGAAGATGGGCGAGGGCAGTCTCAAGGCACGATGGCACCGCGGCCTGACCCTTGCCGTGGTGGAACGGGTCATCCGCTGGGTGCTTGCCGGCATCTTCCTCTACTCCGGGCTGGTGAAACTTGCTGACCCAGCGAGATTTGCCACGGTGATCGCCGGTTTCGGGCTTCTGCCCGAAGGATTGGTTTTTCCGGCGGCGCTCCTCCTGCCTGCCCTGGAAGTGGTTGCCGGGACGGGCATTTTTTTTGCGGTACGGGGCAGTCTTGCGCTCATCGTCGGGATGTTGGTCCTGTTCATGGCTGTTCTCCTCTACGGGATACATCTGGGGTTGGATATCGATTGCGGCTGCTTCGGGCCCGAAGATCCGGAGCAGGCCTACAAGAGCCTTAGAGTTGCCCTGGCAAGGGATGCGGTGATGATGGCGGCGGTGGTGTTTGTCTACTGGCGTCGCGGCCTGGTCCGATGGCGGACCGGTCGCCTGAAACAATAATTGGAAATCAAGGAGAGTAAAGATGCGGAAAAATAAGGTGATTCATGGTCTGGTGGTCAGTTTGTTCTTGTTGGGCAGCACTGTTTCGGCCTTCGGTTTCGGCACCGACAAGTTCAAGGAAGAGGTGGCCAAGGAGCAGGAAGCGGTCAAGCTTGTCCGGGAAGTCCAGCAGGGCGGGTATGGTATCGTCACCACCGAGGAGTTGAAAGCAAAGATCGACGCCGGCACGGACATGCTGATCATCGACACCATGCCCTTTGAAGATTCGTACAAGAAAATGCATATTCCCGGCGCCAAGCAGTTTCTCTTCCCCATCCCGGAGATGAAAGAATGGAACGCCAAGGAAACCGAAGGTAAAAGCCTGGAAGACTTTAAAAAACTGCTCGGTCCCGATACGAACAAATTGATCGTCATCTATTGCGGTTTTGTTAAATGCACCCGCAGCCACAATGGCGCCCTCTGGGCAAAAAAACTCGGCTACACCAATGTGGTTCGTCATCCGGGCGGTATTTTCGCCTGGAAAGGCGCGGAGTATCCGGTCGATTCCGAAAAATGATCCTCATCGCTGGCCGCCGGGGAGAGCTTGTTTTTCCCGGCGGCGGTACTCTTCCCTCGAATCCTTTTTGGTTGTCCCCCTGTCCTGCCTTGCGACCTCTGTGACAGCAGGCGTTTTTTCTGCTGCTCGATGTTCGCGTCGCCACGCCTTTGGCGCCCCCTTCATTTTGGATTGATCATAGAACTTCCTTTCGCCATGTTTTCCCTGAAATCGCCTCGTTGGCTTCGCCGTCTGTTCCACAACCCCGAGGGGTATATCCGTCAGGATAAGGGACACCAGAAACCTGCGGCAATGGTTCCGGGCGATGCCGCCTTGTCCATGCGCACGGTTCTGCTTGAGGTGCGGGAGGGGTGCACCGAGTGCGGCGCCTGCGTCAGGGCGTGCGCTTTTCTCACCCAGTACGGTTCACCCAAGTCGATTGCATCCGGCTGGGATTTCAGCGATCCCGAGCACCGCAATCGTGCCTACGAATGCAGCCTCTGCAGCCTGTGCACAGCGGTTTGCCCGGAAAAGCTCGATCCGTGTCGATTGTTTCTTGAAATCCGCCGTTACCATGTTGCCGAGGGTTTTTTTGATAAGCGACCTTATCGCCTCATGACCGGCTATGAACAGCGCGGTTCCTCCCCTCTTTTTTCGTGGTATGGATTGCCGCAGGGGTGCGAGACGGTGTTTTTCCCCGGTTGCACGCTTCCCGGAACCCGGCCGGCGGTGACGATGCAGATGTATCATCAGCTTGGTCAACGCATCCCGGCTCTTGGAATTGTCCTCGATTGCTGCACCAAACCGTCCCACGATTTAGGGCGAGCGGCGCATTTTCATGCTGCTTTCGGCAAGGTGTCCGGATTTCTTTCCCGCCAAGGCGTCAGGACCGTGGTGACCGCCTGTCCCAACTGCACCAAGATTTTTCGCCAATACGGGGACGGGCTTGCTGTGCAAACGGTCTACGAGATCCTGCATGCAAGCGGAAAAGGGCGAGAAGGCTCTTCTCCGATGGGGCTGGAGGTCAGCGTCCATGATCCCTGCCCCCTGCGCGACGACCATCAGGTCCAGGCCGCTGTCCGGGGGCTGTTATCGGATATGGGACATACCGTTGTCGAGATGCCCCATCATGGAAAACAGGCGATGTGCTGCGGCGAAGGCGGCGCGGTTTCCTTCGTCAATCAGCGTTTGAGCAAAGGGTGGTCGATTCTTCGGGCGCAAGAGGCCAAAAAGCGGTTGCTCGTCACCTATTGCAGCGGTTGCACAGCCACGCTGAAACGGGTGACCCCCACCGTTCACATCGTTGATCTCCTCTTCCGGCCGGATGCCGTGCTGTGCGGTAAAGCCACGGCAGCGGGGCCGCCTTTCACCTATTGGAATCGCTTGTTGTTGAAGCATCGGCTGCAACGAAAGATGCGGCCGAAGATGCCGGGATCTCATCCCCACGGTCAATAATCTTTTGGGAGCAGCGCCCATCCCCCGGTGCCATCCCATCGGCCTGCATCTGCAAACCTTTCACTTCCGCCCTTGATCGCCTTTCCGGGGTGCGTCTCTTCATCCTGTCGAAACATCCTCCGAAGAAAGCAATCTGGAGCTGGAATCTCCGCCATCGGGGGACGAACCAAGGAAAAGCATTTGAACTGCTGTACCAGCCTCACGGAGGTTGGCGAAGCGGCTTCTCACTCGTCCACTTCCTTGGTTTTTTTATGAGTGAGATTCTTTCTTAACATTCGGTACACAAACAAAGAAAAATCAGATACGCTTTCTTCAGAGAGCCTTCCTGCTCCCAACCCATTCAAAGACGAGTACATCTCAACACAACAGATTTGTGGGGGAGTTCTTCATGGATCAGCATACACATTCCGAGTCGCTGGAATTGGTATCCCTTAAAAATCGGGTTGCTCAATTGGAAGCACGGGAATCACAATTGCGGAAGGATTACCAGCACCTCGCGCAACTCTTTGACTGTGCACCCCTGTGTTTCCATTCTCTTGATGAAAACGGCATGATTCTCCTGGTCAATCAGACTTGGCAGAAGACCCTCGGCTATTCCAGGGATGAGATTGTCGGTAAGGAAATCATTGAGTTCCTGCTCCCATCCCAGCACGTTGCATTCAAAGAGAAATTTGAAATATTCAAAGAAAAGGGAGAGCTTCACGGCGCTGAATTCGAAATGGTGAGAAAGGATGGCGCCATCCTTCTTGTCTCTTTAGACGGCACCATCGGCAAAGATTCGGCGGGGCGGATTCAGCAGACCCACTGTGTTTTCAAGGACATTACCGAACGCCGGCGGATAGCCGAAGCATTGCAGCAGAGTGAGGCCCAGCTGCGCGCTCTTACCGAATCCGCCAAGGACGCCATCATCATCATGGATGAAGCCGGTCGCGTTTCCTATTGGAATCCCGCTGCGGAACAGATTTTTGGGTATACGAGAGACGAGGCTATCGGAGCCAATTTGCATCGGCTCATAGCTCCCCCGCGTTACGTTGCACGACATGATGCGGCCTTTGCCAACTTTCAGGCAACGGGGCAGGGGGCGGCCATCAATGCAACCATTGAACTGGAAGCCTGTCATAAGGATGGCCATGAAATCTCCATCGAATTATCGCTTTCAGCCCTTCCTTTTCGAGACACCTGGCACACTGTAGGGATAATTCGCGATATCACCGAGCGCAAACGGGCAGGTGAGGCGTTGAATCGCGAACAAATGCTTCTGGAAACGCTGCTGGGCAGCTTGCCGGGCATTTTTTACCTGTACACCTACCCAGAGCTGCGTCTCGTCCGCTGGAATATTAACCATGCGACCCTGTTAGGCTTTACCCCCGAAGAGATGCCGGAAAGGTCCCTTCCAGCATGGCACAGGCCCGAAGCAAGAGAAGCGGTCTTGGATGCTGTGAAAAGGGCAATTGACAAAGGATCGGACACGATCGAAGCGCCCCTCTTGACCAAAGATGGGCACGAAATACCGTTTTTGTTAACTGGCGCTCGATTGGACATTGCTGGTCAGGTCTATCTCATGGGTGTGGGGATCGACCTCAGTGAGCGTAAGCAGGCTGAAGAGGCGTTGCGGGAGAGCGAGGAAAAATACCGGCTGCTCTTTGACAGCGCCAATGATGCGATTTTTATTTGCGATGTCCAAGGACGGGTTCTGGAGGCTAACCCTCAGGCCAGCGAATGTTTTGGTTATTCCTACCCAGAACTGATGACCATGACCGTCACCCAGATGAACACACCGGAAACAGCGCCTTATGTGCCGGAAAGAATCAAGCGGGTGATGGAACAAGAGGACAGTACGTTTGAAATGGTGCATCAACGTAAGGACGGCACCCCCGTTCCCAACGAGGTGAGCGCACGCCGGATCACATGGGATGGTCAACCGGCGGTGCTGTCTATCTGGCGCGACATCACCGAGCGCAAGAAAATGGAGGAAGACTTGCGCCTCACCCAGTTCGTCGTCGACAGTTCGGCCGACGAAGCCTATTGGATTACGGAGGATGCCCGGTTCTTGTATGTCAACGATCAGGCGTGCCGTGCTTTAGGCTATGCACGGGAAGAACTGCTCAAGATGTGGATCTATGATATTGATCCGTTATTTTCTGAAGAGCAGCAACGGGAGGCTCAACGTGCGCTTCGAGAAAAGGAAGATATGGTCTTTGAAACCTTCCACCGGACCAAAAGGGGGTCGTTGTACCCCGTGGAAGTGCGAGCCACGCTGGTAGAGTTCGGCAATCAAACCATTACCTGCGCCTTTGCCCGGGATATCACCGAACGGAAGCGGGCCGAACTCACGCTGCTTGAATCGGAACGACGCTTTCGCGAGATGCTCTCCACTGTCAGGCAGGTTGCCCTCATGCTTGATGTGCAAGGAAACGTGATGTTTTGCAACGATTTTTTGCTCGAATTAACCGGCTGGCAACGATCGGAAGTACTCGGGCAGAACTGGTTCAAGAATTTTCTGCCCAAGGATATCTCTGAGCAGGTCGGGGCAATCTTCGCAACCGCTGTCGAACAGGGAACCGTACCCGCTCACTTTGAAAATGAAATCATCACCAGGCAGGGCGAGCGCCGGCTGGTTGTCTGGTGCAATACGGTGCTGCGTGACGAACACGGTCAATTTATCGCCATTGCGAGCCTGGGCAATGACCTGACCGAGCGCAAACGAATGGAAGAGGCGTTGCGCGAAAGCGAGGTGCGGGCGCGGACCATCGCTGATTTTTGTCCTATCGGTCTTTTTATGGCCGATCCAGCCGGACGAATTGTCTATGACAACGAAGCTGCCCGCCGGGTGCTCGTTGGTGCGCCGAACGAGGCCTTGGAAAACAATTGGGCCAAGGCCATTCATCCGGACGATCAGGTGCGGGTGACCACTGGCTGGCACCGGTTCGTATCGGGTGACCAGCAGGGGTATGACATGGAGTTTCGGATACTCAGTCCGAGTCGGACGGAACGGTTGGCCCACGCCTGCGCGACGCGGGTGCAGGTTGAGGATCGATTGCTGGGATTCGTCGGCATAGTCGAAGACATTGGTGAGCGTAAACGGGCTGAGAAGGCGGAAGCGGCCAACCGGGCAAAGAGCCAGTTCCTTGCCCACATGAGCCATGAAATCCGTACGCCGATGAACGCGATTCTCGGTATGACGCATTTGGCCATGGAATCGCGTGAAGGGGAACAACGGCAGCGTTTCCTGCAGGTTATCAAACACTCGGCGGAAAGTCTGCTCGGCCTTCTCAACGATATTCTCGATTTTTCCAAAATTGAAGCCGGGCAGCTGCAGCTCGATGTCCGGCCATTCAAACTCTCCCGCCTTCTCGATACCATTGCGGCCACCGTGCGGTTACCGGCGAGTGAAAAGGGGCTCAAGCTTGAGGTGGCGATCCGGGAACTGCCGGCGGCCTTTGTCGGCGACGAGATGCGCATCAAACAAATTTTGCTCAACCTGGTGGGCAATGCCATCAAGTTCACGGCGAGCGGCTCGGTCACCATCGGCGTCAAGCCGGCACAGGACCAGCCTCAGGATGGGCCGGTCGCCCTGCATTTCAGCGTAACCGATACCGGCATCGGCATTGCTCCGGATAAACTTGAGGAGATCTTCCGGAGTTTTGAACAGGTGGACAGTTCCTATGCCCGCCGATATGGGGGGTCTGGTTTGGGGCTGGCGATCAGCCGCCAACTGACCGCCTTGATGGGAGGGGCGCTGTGGGTTGAGAGTCAGGTCAACTTGGGGAGCACTTTTCATTGTATCCTCGAACTTCCGTCGTGGACCGGGGAACTGCCTGAGGAATTGCCTCTGCCGGACAGGCCGTCCGAGCAGTGCCTGCGAAATCTGCACATCCTGGTGGTGGATGACAATGAGATAAACCGGGACGTGGCCCGCATGATGCTCGAAAAGGAGCATCGGGTCACCACTGCGGAAAATGGGTTGGAAGCACTCCATCTGCTTTCCCGGGAAAGCTTCGATGTCGTTCTCATGGATGTGCAAATGCCGCTCATGGACGGTCTGACCACCACCGTCATCATCAGGGCTCTTGAAGAGGGCAGGCCGGTGTCCCCGGAGCTGCCGGCGCACCTGCTGCTCACGACGCTTCAGCGCAAACTGGCAAACGGCCATGTGCCGATTGTGGCCATGACTGCCCACGCCATGGTGGGCGACAGAGAGATGTGCCTCAGGGCCGGTATGGATAGCTATATCACCAAACCCTTCCATCCGTCGCAACTGACCGAGCTGTTTGTCGCGATGGGGGAGAAGAATCCTGCACCGCAACCCTGCGTTCCCGTGACGGTTGAAACAGGCCGATCCACACAGGGAACCGCCTGCCCGGAGGCGATAACCGCGTCGCAGGTGGCGGAATATCTGCGGTCGACCACCGGGTTAAAATCAGAACAGGTTGAGGGATTGCTACGCAAAGCCCGGAAAAGCATCCTCGTCTACATGGCCGGGGCGAGGGAGGCTCTCCAGCGCCAGGACTACCCTGCTCTTGGCATAGCCGCGCATACCCTGAAGGGCGTTCTCCTCCAATGCGGCCTGGCCGAATTAGCAGACATTGCCGAGGAGATCCACTGCGGGTTTAGAACAGGCAGCGATCTGCCGTATGCTGAGCGTCTGGACATCTTGCATGCGCGGTTGGCGGGATTCGTCGATAATGACCCCAACCACGTTGACACCGCTCACTCCCCACACTGATCCGTGGCCCGTCCTACCGTTTAATGGCGTAAATACTCCCGCCCCCAGTCGCACATCTGCTCCAGAATGGGGGAGATGCTTCTTCCTTTTTCGGTCAGCGAATATTCCACCTTGGGCGGCACCTGCGGGTAGACCTCGCGATGGACCAGGCCGTCGGCCTCCAGTTCGCGTAACTGCTGGGTCAGCATTTTGCGGGTGGTTTCGGCAAATTGCCGCTGCAGTTCGGAAAAGCGCATGGTCTCCAGCGCCAGATGCCAAAGGATCGAGGCCTTCCATTTGCCGCCGACCACCGCCAGGGTGACGTCGATACCGCAGGTATATTCTTTTTCTCGATAGACCAGACTGGAGGTGCCCGCCTGATCCGGTTTGCTCTTCTTCTTGGGCGCGTTCATGGGTTTCCTAAAAGGTACTACGTTGGTTATTGGGTACTACGTTCCTGTAAAGTGCGTTATTGACGCAAGGGATCCTATGGTTCATTATAGGCGCATTGATTGCGAAAGGGAAGTTGCATTGCATCATCACTCAACCTCAGGAGAACACGCATGAAAGTAGTCGCATTTAACGGCAGTCCCAATAAAAACGGTAATACCTGGCATGCCATCAAGATGGTGACCGACGAACTGGAACAGGAAGGAATCACCACTGAGATTATCCATGTCGGCAATAAGGCGGTCCGGGGCTGCCTGGCCTGTGGTCAGTGCGTCAAAAAGAAAAACGAGCAATGCATTCAAAGCGAGGATCCGGTCAACGAGTGGATACAGCTGATGAAGGAGGCTGACGGCATCCTCATTGGCTCGCCGGTCCACTACTCGGCCATTGCCGGCACGATGAAATCGTTTCTTGACCGGGCCTTTTACGTGTCCGGCGTCAATGGCTCGTTGTTGCGGCACAAGGTGGGCGCGTCGGTAGTGGCGGTGCGGCGTTCCGGTGGTTTGCCGACCTTTAATCAACTCAATAATTTTCTCTGCTACTCGGAGATGCTGCTGCCCTCGTCCAACTATTGGAACGTCATTCATGGAACCCGGCCGGGCGAGGCAACCCAGGATGAAGAGGGCAAACAGATCATGCGGACCTTGGGCAAAAACATGGCCTGGCTGATGAAACTGGTCGAAAACGGCAAGGGAACGATCGCGCCGCCGGAAAGAGAGGGCAAGGTCTACATGAATTTCATCCGCTGAGAGGTTGCGGTTGGAGGATGAGCTTGGGTTGATCCGCTCATCACGACAAAGGGAGAACAGCTTGAAAGTATTGATTGTATATTGGCATCCGGAACCCAAGAGTTTCAACCACGCCATGTTTTCCACGGCCTGCAGGACGCTGACTGATGCCGGAGCGGAAGTGCAGACTTCAGACCTCCACGCCATGGCCTTTGATCCTGTCTCCAACCGCACCAATTTCCGGACCGTCAAGGATCCGGATTACCTCAAGTTGCAGCTCGAAGAGATCCACGCCACCGAGGTACAGGGCTTTGCCGAGGTGCTTGAGACGGAAATGCGCAAGGTCGAATGGTGCGATCTGATGATCTGGCAGTTTCCCTTGTGGTGGTTTGGCCTGCCGGCTGTGCTCAAGGGATGGGTGGACCGGGTTTTCGCCATGGGCCGCACCTACGGCGGCGGCCGGTTTTACGAAGCGGGGGTGTTTCAGGGCAAACGCGCCCTCCTGTCGCTCACCACCGGAGGTCCGGAGGAGGCCTATGTGCCAGGAGGCTTCAACGGGGACATGCATGGGATTCTTCGGCCCATCCATCGAGGCATGCTCCAATTCGTCGGCTTTGACGTCCTGGCTCCGCAGATCGTTTATGGCCCGGCGCACATGCAGGATGAGCAAAGGAGGCTGGAATTGGATCAATTTGGGAAACGTCTGACCCGGATTGCCGAGGAATCGCCAATCGAGGTTGGCCGATATTAGAAACGGACTTTTATCAATTTATCACCGGGCGGCAATGGAGTGCAGGAAATTGCCTCCCGGTGAGTTCATCCAACATCTTTTTTCAGGAAAAGTATGGAACTCCTAGAAGCGATTAAAACCCGTAGAAGCATCCGCCAGTTTCAAGACCGCCCGGTTTCCGAAGAGCATGTCATGACCATTGTTGAGGCGGCCATGCTGGCACCTTCGGCGGGAAACCAGCAGCCTTGGCACTTTATCATCATCTCAGACCGGGCGAAACTTGATGCCATCCCCTCATTTCATCCCTACAGCAAAATGGTGCTGCAGGCACCGGTGGCTCTTCTGATCTGCGGCGATCCCACCGGTAAACCCTGGCCGGATTTTTGGGTGCAGGACTGCAGCGCTGCCACCCAGAACGCCCTCCTGGCTGCCAGGGATCTCGGCCTGGGGACGGTGTGGGCGGGTGTCTATCCGGCACCAGATCGCATGGCCGGATTCCACGCCCTGCTGGCCATTCCCGAGCACATTGTTCCGTTCGCCCTGATTCCGGTGGGCTGGCCGACGGGCGCGTTCCAATCGGTCGACCGGTTCAAACCGGAACTGATCCACCGGGAAACCTGGTAGATACTCGGTTTGGTTTTATCAAGTGGTGGAGTGTGCATCGTCAGGGGCGACACCACGGTGCGGATGAGAGGAACTTGGCCAAGGTCGGTACGGCCGTGTCGCTCTCATCAAGGAGGTAAACCCAACAGTGAATTGTTGTATCGGCAAATAGCCTGACGAGGCGAATTTTTTCCCGATCCCATTAGAGTACTTCTTTCAACAGCCGAATATGGGCGGGCCCAATGCCGCAGCAACCGCCAATAATATGGGCTCCCATCTCAACCCACTGTCTGGCTGCACTCGCATAGGTTTCAGGTGAGATCACATTGGAGAACTGCCAGTTCGGCATAATAAATGCCCCGGAATGCGCATAAACACCACGTTTACCGTGCCAGCGGGCGCTGAGAATGGCAAAGGCTTCGGCAGCGTCTCTGGTTTCGGTGTGCATGATAAAAGCAGCGTCGCCACCGAGAGGAGCCAAGGCCTCGATCCCCTCTGCCAGCGTATGTTCAAACTCCCACAACATGAGCTCTCCGCTCACCGCTCTTCTGCAACTCAATCCAAGCCAAACTGGAAGTCCCGTTTTGATAGCGGCCTCGACAGCCAGCGATCCCTGGGTGATATTTTCAATCATTTCGATAAGCAGAAGATCAGCCCCTGCTTCCGCAAGGATCATGGCCTGTTGTTCGTACCAGGAAAAAGCGTCGGATAAGGGGGGGTAACATTTTCGCGGATCGGCGCAGAAGGTGGTCGGCGCGAGAGATCCGGCAATGGCGACCGGATTCTTTGCGACCTTTTCGCGGGCCTTCAGGGCAAGGGTAACCGAAGCCGCATTCAGGCACTGAAACTCTGCCTCAAGCCCAGCTCGGATAAGCATATGCTTGGCGAGAGAAAATGAATTACTGGTGATGATGTCTGCCCCAGCCCGGATGTAATCTTCATGTACGGCCTGGATGATTTCCGGAGCAGTGAGAATGGCTTCTGCACTCCATGCCGCACTGTTCATCTGCACGCCGCGTTGCTCAAGTTCGGTCCCGGTGGCGCCATCGAGAAGAACTATCTGTTGTCGTGAGATTTTTTCATCAATGAAATCGAGGTTGATCAAAGTGCTGCTCCTTGCATCTTGTTTTATTCCGAACGCAGGGCTTCCAGGGGGACGAGCAGCGCCGCCTGCCGCGCGGGCAGGATTGAGGCGAGGATGCCGATCACCAGGGCCAGCAGTTCGGCCAGAATGACAAAACTCCAAGGGGTATGCACCGGCAGGAGCGGCACAAAGGTATGAATGAGGGTGGCGCAGACAAAGCCCACGGTCAGCCCGGCTACGCCGCCCAAGGCTGCAAGCAAGGTGCCTTCAAGGAGAAAGAAAAGCAGAATCTGGGCGCGGGTGGCCCCCAGGGCCCGGAGCAAGCCAATCTCGCCGGTCCGCTCGCGCACCGCAATGGTCATTACCGTAAAGATGCCCACACTGCCCACCAGCAGCGAAATTCCCCCCAGGGCGCCGACCGCCACCGTCAGCATGTCCAGTACCGAACCGAGCACATCGAGCATCTGCTGCTGGGTGGTAATAGTGAAATCCTCCTGGCCATGACGCGCGAGCAGCGTCCGCTTGATTGCCGCCACCGTTTCCTCGGCATCGGCCCCCTCGCGATAGAGAACATCAATCTCCATCAGCCCGTCGCGGTTGAACAGATCCAGGGCGCGAACCGCTGGAATGTAGACCGTGTCGTCCATGTCAAAGCCAAGGATTTGGCCCTTGGATTCCATGATCCCGATCACTCGCGCCGGCTGATTGCCGATTTGGATGCGCTCGCCCAGCGGATTGCGGTCGGGGAAAAGTTCCTGCCGCACCTTGTGGCCCAGCACTACAAAGGGCCGGGCAGTGCGGGCGTCGTCGGGCGGCAGAAAACGGCCATTCTGCACCTGCATGCGAAAGGCGCGGTCCATGTCCGGGCCGACGCCATAGAGGGTGATCCGCCGGGTGCGGTTGCCGGCTTTGACCTCGACGTTGCCCTGCACCATGGGCACTGCGGCCTCGATCCCCGGCAGCTGGCGGAGGGCCTCGGCATCATCGAGTGTGAGCAGCCGCTCCGAGCCGATCACCCCCAGCGAGGTGCCCATGGTGGTGACCTTGCCCGGATTGATGGCGATCAGATTGGTGCCGAACTGGGTGAATTCGGCCAGAACAAAGCGCTGCAAACCCTCGCCCATGGAGGTGAGCAGGATGACTGCGGCAATGCCCACCGCAATCCCCAGGCCGGTGAGAAAGGAATGGAGCCGCTTGGCCCGGATGGAGGTGGTGATGAACTGGACTTGGTCGAGGATATCCATATTGGTCAGTGCCGGGCCAGGGCTTCGATTGGATCGAGCCGTGCCGCCCGGCGGGCAGGTAAAAGCGAAAAGACGAATCCGGTGGTCAAGGCTGTGCCCAAGGCAGCGGCAATGGCCCAGGGCGGCGGGGTGGTCTGCAGGGTGGGGTAGAACTGGACGGTGAGCCAGGAGCCGGCAAAACCGAGTCCCAATCCGAGCAGGCCGCCGATGCTCGAGAGCAGCAGCGCCTCGGCGACCAGCAGGGCCATGATCTGTAATTGCCCTGCGCCCAAGGCTTTGCACAACCCAATCTCGGCGGTGCGCTGAGCCACGGCCATGAGCATGACGTTCATGATCAGGATGCCCGCCACTACCAAACTGATGCCGGCAATTCCGGCCACGGTCAGGGTCAGGACCTTGAGGATCTTATCAAATGTGGCCAGGACCGAATCCTGGGTAATGACGGTCACATCCTCTTCGCCGTAATGCCGTTTGGCAATGGTGGTTTTGATATGGGTTTTCAGCCGGTCGAGCCCACCCAGATCCTTGGCCTCGAGCAGGATGCGGAACAACCCTTCGGTGTTGAGCAGTGCCTGGGCAAAGGCCACCGGCACAATCACCAGCTCCTCGGTGTCGAACCCCAGTGATCGGCCTTGGGAACCGAGGATGCCGATCACCCGGCAGCGGAAGCCACCGAGGTTGACCAGCTCGCCCAGGGCATTCTGTTGGCCGAACAGCTCCCGGTACACCTTGGCCCCGATCACGCAGACCGGGCGGGCGATTTCCATATCTTCCTCAGGCAGAAACGACCCCCGCTCCATTTTGAGGTGATGCACTTCCAGCAGGGGAGCGGTGGACCCCAGCAACGGCACCTGCCGCTCCTTGCCGCGCCAGGAGATGTTCATTTCGCCGATATTGAGCGGGGCAATCCTTCGGACCGCATCGCCCCGTTCCAGGGCCTTGGCGTCGTTGAGCGTCAGGTCGCGGGGCGTCTCGCCGATGAGTGTTGCCGGGGTGTTGGAGGCGGTCTCGGCTCGGCCGGGAATGACAATCACCAGATTGGTGCCGAGCGAGGAAAACTGATCGACGATATACAGCCGCGCCCCGTTGCCGATGCCGGTGAGCAGGACCACCGCCGCCACGCCGATGCTCATGGCCAGCAGCATCAAAAGCGTCCGGACCTTATTGCTGCCCAGGCTCATCAAGGCAAAGCCGATAATGTCAAAAAACCGCATGGCTCAGGTCCTGCGGGTATCGGAGGCGATGCGGCCATCGACCACCCGGATGTGGCGTGTGGCCCGTTCGCCGATTTCCGGGTCATGGGTCACCACCACCAGGGTCAACCCCTTGCGGTTCAGGTCTTCCATCAGCTCGATGATCTCACCACCGGCATGCCGGTCGAGGTTGCCGGTGGGTTCGTCGGCGAGCAGCACTGCGGGCTGGTTGATCACCGCCCGGGCAATCGCCACCCGCTGGCGCTGGCCTCCGGAGAGTTCGTCCGGTTTATGGTGTTGTCTGGTCCCAAGTCCGAAGGCCTCGATCAGGCGGGCGCTCCGCTCGTTGCGTTCCCGGCGCGCAACCCCGGCCAGCAACAGGGGCAGTTCGATGTTCTGCTGGGCGGTAAGTCGGGGGATGAGGTGAAAAAATTGGAAGATGAAGCCGATGGTGCGCGAGCGAGTGGCGGCCAGCTGGCTGTCGTCGAGGCTGGTGACATCCTGGCCCTCGAGGAGATAGCTGCCGCTGTCGGGGGTGTCGAGCAGGCCCAGGGTGTTGAGCAGGGTCGACTTGCCCGAGCCCGACGGGCCCATGATTGACAGGTACTCGCCCGGTGCGATGGTCAGCGAGATCCGGTCCATGGCCCGCACCTCCTGGCCACCGACGGTGAAAATGCGGCTGACCTCGCGCAGTTCGATCATTTTTTCGCCGCTTTGTCCGTGGATTGTTCCACCTGAACCAAGACGTCTGCGGCCAATCCCTGGCGGTCGACGGAGGTGACCACGGTGTCGCCCTTCTGCACTCCGGAACTGACCTCGGTGAATTTCCAATTGGTCAGTCCGGACTTGATCGGGCGGCGTTCCACCCGGCTGCCACCTGCCGGAAGCAGATAAACCGAGCCGTCAGCCAGCACCGCTTCTGTAGGGACGCGGACAACCTCGGGACGGGAATCGAGGATGATTTCAACATCGGCGCTGTAGCCGGCGAGCAAGGTGCCGCTGGTTAGGCCTTCGAGGAAATCGGCCTCGATCTCAACGGTGCGCGCCTGCTTGGCCACCTCCAGCACATAGGGCGAGATGCTGCGCACCCGGCCCTTGAAGCTCTGCTTGGGAAAGGCGTCGAGGGTGATCCGTACTGGCATGCCCGGCCGGATCTGGGCCGCATCGATCTCGTCGATGGGCGCGGCCACGTACAGGGTTTCCATGTTGATCAGGTCGACGGCGGGCAAGGTGGCGATCCCCGGCGGCGAGGGGGTGATGTATTCGCCGACCTCGCCGTTGACCTCGGCGACAATGCCGTCAAAGGGGGCGATCAGCGTGGTTCGCTCCAGGGTGGCGCTGGCGGCCTCGATCCTGGCCGCACTCACAGCCCGCCGGGCAGTGGCCGCCTCGCAGCCTGCCCGTTTTGCCCGGGCAGCGGCCTGGGCCTCGTCGTAGTTGGATTCCGAGGTGGAACGGGATTTGCGCAAATCGGACTGGCGTCCGGCCTGCTTGAGTGCCAGGTCAGCCATCAGGCAGGCCTCGCGGACCGCGGCCTCGGCGGCGATGGCCTCGCTTTCAGCCAATTGCAGTTGCGCCTGGAGATCCTTGTTCCACAGGGTCAGCAGCACTTGGCCGGCTTTGACTGTGTCGGCCTTGCGCACATTGAGGGTGGCGATCTGGCCGCCAATGGCCGGGGTGAGATTAGCCCGGTGCCGGGCCTTGACCGTGCCGGCACGGGTGTTGGAAACCGTGGCCTCCACCGCGCCGCTGTCCACCGTTTGCACGGTCACCTTAATCGGCGTTTCCCTGGTCAGGTAGCGATATCCGGCAAAGAGGCCGACGGCCAGAATCGGAAGAATGAGCAGATATTTCTTGTTCACGGGGTTTCCGGGTGCATTGAGAAGCGGAGCAAGGGAGACGAAGCGGGCCGGTTGTTGCCGGTCCGGCCGGGCATGCGGCTGGAGACGTGGTCCTTCAATTCGCCGCAGGGTCGCTGCCTCCAATAAACAAACTCCCTACTGTCTAAAAAGAATCCTCAGAAAAGACAAAGAAAATTTCCGGCCTTGCCTTTTGATTCTTGTGTCGTCGCTGAAGTCGCGAGAGGGAAAAAGAGGAAAGTCTGAAACGGTGGTGGCGCACGTCTCGTTGGCTACCTTTTCACCTTGAATTCCGGTTCGTAGCCCACGGTGTACTGGCGGGGTTCGGTATTCCGAAGGCTGAGAAAATGAGCATTGCCTTTGTCAAGAGGACAAAGCGGCAGGGCACATCGCTCAAAGCCAAACTTTAAAAACAATGCGGGATTTCCCACCACAAAGATCGTGCTTTCCTTGATGACCTCTTGCCGCAAGGCGAAACGGAGCAATTCAGAGCCAATCCCCTGGTTTTGCATCTGCGGCTTCACGGCCAGCGGTGCCAGGTGCAGGCCGCACACCTTTTTGTCGTCATAGGCATTGGAAAAAGCAATATAGGCAGTGACCGTCTCGCGATGGAGGCACACCCACTCGTGCAGAACCCGCCTTTTTTGATGGAGTTTGTCAAAGAGCTGGGCTTCATTTCGGTTCCGGGGAAAGGCCTGCAGCAGCAAGGCGGCAACCTTGGGGTAATGTTCCGGGGTAAGTGGACGAATTTTCATGTATCGAATAGACCGTTGAATTTTTTTTCGCAGAC
The DNA here is from genome assembly GCA_038318785.1 of Desulfobulbales bacterium. Lineage (GTDB taxonomy): Bacteria > Desulfobacterota > Desulfobulbia > Desulfobulbales > Desulfobulbaceae > Desulfobulbus. Next base: position 18,274 of record JBBQCO010000061.1, read on the forward strand.
CGTTGCAAACGGATCGTTTTGCAAGCCACTGGCTTTGCCAGTCGTTCCTTCTCTCATCTATCTTTTGAGCTTATCTATATTTTTGTTGACGGAGATAAAAAGAATAGATTAAGCATAATTAAGTGACCACTCAAAAAAATTGAGCAGTAGCTCAGTTTTCCTTTTTTTAAGGTGCTGAAGTGGAGAAACAAAAAAACAACTCTGCAAATACAAGCATCTTTCTCCTCCCCAAATGGGCTCAACGCCTCAGCGATGAGCGTATTACCAAAGACGACTGTACAGGCGTCAGTTTTCCTCTCTACCCGCCAAACAACAGCCTCTGCCGGATTGCTACGTCCGACCCGGTGATCAATCTGTCCTACCAAGATTTCAGCACTTTTTTTCACCTGAGGGGAGTGGGCTTGGCCCTTCCCAGCCAATACACACCATTTTACCATCAAACACCAAAATGATCGCCATTCAACTTAACTTAAAGGTGTTGAAAAGAACCAGCAATAACGACGAAAAAACAGTTGATTAAATTGAAAAAGCCTCTATTCTGGACAGCAATGACGCGGCGAACTTTCCTGGGCATCGAGGGATCACCAGTGAACTGTATGGCGGCGGTCCCGAATTGCGTCTCAAGCAGGAGCTGCTCCTGGGAATTGGCGGCTGGCGATTGCTCGCCGCACTCGGAATTCAGCCGCAAGTGT
>JBBQCO010000062.1:0-18688 GCA_038318785.1 Desulfobulbales bacterium
CGGCTGCAACTCCTGTTTCGGCGTGCTGTCGGAGGCCAAGCATTTCATGAAGGATGGCGACCGGCGCAAGGTGGTTAATGCCAGTCTGGCCGCGGTCAACCGTGAATTCAAGGGCACGTCGGATGTCTATCATGTCGCCCATGTCCTGCATCGCAAGGTGGGTGCCGAGAAAATTAAAGAGAAGTTGAAGTATTCCCTTGATGGCCTCAAGATCGCGGTGCAGACTGGCTGTCATGCTCTGTGGCCCACCGATGTCTACAAGGTCACGGAAGACAACCCCTACTATCCCACCATGCTCCGGGAACTCTGCGAGGCGACCGGGGCCACGGTACCGCATTACTCCCGCCTGGAGGGCTGCTGCGGCATGGGCGGCATGCGCTCGACCGACGCAGAGAAATCCCTGGGATTGTTCCGCGAGAAACTGCTGTCCATCAAGGAGGAAACCGACGCCGATCTGATCGTCACCACCTGTTCCTCCTGTTTCCTCCAGTTCGACATGTCCCAGCCGATCCTCAAGGAGCGGGGCCTGATCGATTTTGACCCGATACCGACCTTCTACTACACCCAACTGCTGGCCCTGGCCATGGGATTTGATCCCTCCCAGGTGGCCGCCATCTCGCAGATCGATCGCAGTTCGGTCATCAGCGAGATCCAAAGCGAAAAACGTCTGATCAAGGAGGTGGCCTGATGTCCTTTATGCCCAATATTGTCGGTTTTGCCTGCCAATGGTGCACCTATGCCGGTGCCGATCTCGCCGGGAACCTGCGCGCCAAGTATCCGCCTTCAATCAAGCTGATCAAGGTGCCCTGTTCCGGCCGGGTCGAACCGGAGTATGTCATGGAGGCTTTTGCCAACGGTGCTGACGGCGTTCTGATCGGCGGCTGCCATTTTGGCGACTGCCACTACAAAACCGGCAACCATAAGACCGCCAACCGGATGAAGATTCTGTCGCAACTGCTGGAAGACAGCGGCTTTGAACGCAACCGGTTCCGGCTGGAATGGATTTCCGGCGCCGAGGGCTATCGCTTTGCTGAGGTGGTCGAGGAGTTTACTAAAGAGTTGCAGGAGATGGGGCCCAACCCGCTCAAAGGAGGAAATGGCCATGGCAGATAAAGTGAAAACCGCCTTTCTGCTTGCCGGCGGCTGCGCCGGCTGCGAGATGAGCGTCGTTGACCTCAACGAGGCCCTGGTCGATGCCTTGGAGCACCTCGAGATCGTCTTCTGGGCACCGACCGTAGCGGACGTCAAATATAAAGACCTGGAAGACATGCCGGACCAATTTATTGACCTGGCCTTTGTCGACGGCATGATCCGCAACAGCGAAAACCTGCACACCGTTAAGGTGCTACGGCAGAAGTCGAAGATCCTAGTGGCCTTCGGCGCCTGCGCCACCTTGGGCGGCATAGCTGCTTTAGGCGACCTGCACACTAAAGAGGAACTGTTCAGTCAGGCCTACAAGACCTCGTTATCCACCGATAACCCCGATGGGGTCTATCCTACGCCGGAATATCTGTTGGACGGCAAATACAACCTGACCATCCCCACCTTCCTCGACAACTGCTCCACCATCGACCAGGTGGTGGATGTCGAATACTATGTTGGCGGTTGCCCGCCGCATCCCTCGTTTGTTGGCAAGCTGGTCGGCGCCATCCTAGCCGGCAACCTGCCGCCCGCAGGTTCCTGGCTGACCGGCGGCAAGGCGGTCTGCGACATCTGCAAGCGCAATCCGGCCATCACCGGCCAGGAACGGTTGCCAGTGGGCGAGATCAAACGGACCATCGATGGTGCGCCCGATCTGGAGAAATGTCTGCTCCAGCAGGGGTACATGTGTTTTGGTCCGGTTACCCAGGGCGACTGCGGCGCCTCCTGCCTCAATGTCAATATCCCCTGTCGTGGCTGCGGCGGACCGATCCCCGGCATCAAGGATTTCGGCGCCCGTTGCGTATCCACCCTGGCCTCGAGTATGGCCAATGAGGATGTCGCCGCCCAGTTCATTGAGAAGTACAACAATATGGCTAAAATGTTTTACCGGTACAGCCATACGGCATCGAAATTCAATCACCGCATTGCCGAAAGAAAGGAGAAATAGCCCGCCAGGATGTCGGAACGAACAACCGGGGAGGTCTGTGCATGGGTATCTTTGAAGCGCTGAAGAACAAATTCGGCTTTGGCCTTGAGCCAAGCGTGCCGGTATCGACTGCAAGGAGCAGCTCTATGAAAAAAATTGAAATCAATCCGATTACCCGTCTCGAGGGGCATGGCAAGATCGCCATCTTTCTCGACGACAACGGCAATGTCGACGACGCTTTTTTTCAGACCGTGGAATTCCGGGGATTTGAGAAATTCCTCCAGGGCATGCCCATGGAGGAGGTGCCCCGGACCGTCTCCACGGTCTGCGGCGTCTGCCGCGGTGTCCACTTCACTGCCTCGATGAAGGCCTCGGACGGCGTTTTCGGCGTCACGCCGCCGCCGGCCGGGCGCAAACTGCGCGAACTGTTTTTCAACGCCCACTATGTCGAGGATCATTCCGTCATCCTCTATGCCCTGGGGTTGCCTGATTTCGTGGTCGGCCCGGAATCGAATCCGGCGGAGCGCAACGTGGTGGGCCTGATCAACGCGGTCGGTGCCGATGTCGGCCGGGAAGTGCTGCGCAAACGGGGCCTGGCGGTTAAGATCTTCGAGTTGCTGGGCGGCAAACCCAACCATCCGGTGGCGGCCATCCCCGGTGGCTGGTCCAAGCAGTTGAACGAGGAGGAGCGCAAGCAGATCGAGGAGTGGTCCAAGGAGCTGGTGGGCCTGGGCGAATTGACTCTCCAGGTCTTTGATGACGTGGTCCTGAAAAATGACAAGTACATGGAACTGGTCACCGGCGATATGTACCGGGTCGAGGTTGGTTATATGGGCTCGGTGGACGATCAGGATCGGATTACCTACTACGACGGCACCCAGAAGGTGATCGATAGCGCCGGCACGGTGGTTGGGACGTTCAAGGGCAAGGAATACCTCGATTTCATCTCCGAGCGGGTCCAGCCCTGGACCTACCTGAAATTTCCCTATCAGAAAAAACTCGGCGCCTGGAAGGGGATCGTCGAGGGGCCGGGCACCAACATCTACGCCGTGGGCCCGCTCGCCCGAATGAACATCGTCAAAGGCATGGACACCCCGAAGGCCCAACAGCATTTCGAGAAGTTCCACGCCACCTTCGGGGCAAAACCGGTGCATAATATCCTGGCCTACCACTGGGCCCGGGCGATCGAGCTGCTCAACGCTGCCGAAAAATGCCTCGAGCTTTCCCGCGATCCGGAAATCACCAGCAAGGACACCTGGAACAAGCCGACCTCCTGTCCGGGCGAAGGCGTGGGCATCATTGAGGCGCCGCGCGGCACCCTGATCCACCACTATCTCACCGACAGCAAGGGCATTGTCACCGACGCCAACCTGATCGTCGCCACCACCCACAACAACGCCCCGATTAACCTGGCGGTGAAAAAAGCGGCCAAACACTTCATCAAGAATGGCAATGTTTCCCCGGCCATGCTCAATTATGTGGAGATGGCGTTCCGGCCGTATGATCTCTGCCTGGCCTGCGCCACCCATACGGTGACCGGTGGTCAGTCGCCGATTGAGGTTGAGATCTTCGACAGCAACGGCAAGCTGTACAAGACCTTGAAAAATTTTTAAGGGAGTGAACGGAAAGTTGGGCGACTGTTCGTCTGTTGGTTGATCCCACCGGCAAACGGTCGCCCAGCAGCATCCCCCTCTGTTTCACTTCCGGGCCGGAAGGGCGCTTGCCTTTTCCGGCCTTTTCCTCCACCAGCAAGGTTGGCATGAAGACAAAATGCGTCGTAATCGGTATTGGTAATCCCTATCTCCAGGATGATCGCGCCGGGGTGGTTGTGATCGAGCGACTGGAGCAGGACAATCTGGACTGCCAAACCGAAGTGGTCTACACGGTCGGCTTTGAGGTGATGGACAAGATCCGGGGTTATGAGCGGGCCATCATTGTTGACGCTTGTAAACTGGGCAATGAGCCGGGCTCCATCCTCGAGGTTACGGTGGATGACATCTTCACCACCCATGCCCTGGTCAACTCGCACGCCATCACTCTTGGCACCACTCTGAAGACCGGCTACATCTGTTTTCCGGAGGAGATGCCCGCCGATATCCGCATCCTACTGATCGAGGTCAAGGAGATCAAGGAGTTCACCCAGCAGATGTCGCCCGAGGTCGAGCGGGCAGTCGGCGAGGTGGTCGAACGAATCAAGGGGCTGGTCGCAGCCATGGCCTGAGATCTGCGCCTTTGGGGTGACAAACAGCCCCTGATGCGCTACCTTGGCGGATCGTTTCGGCACAGGAGGAACCGCCATGGCTCAAAAAAATTCGCCCTATCGCTGCACCAGTCTTCAACAACTGGCCCTGGAGTTGCGCCGTTTCGCCGGCGAGCGTGACTGGGAACCCTTTCACACCCCGAAAAATCTCGCCGCCGCTCTGATCGTCGAAGCGGCCGAACTGCTTGAGCACTTTCAGTGGCTGACCCCGGAGCAGAGTGGCAATCTGACTCCTGAAACCAGGAACGAGGTGGCGCACGAGATCGCCGATGTCCTCATCTACCTGACCCGCCTGGCCGATCAGCTGGGGATCGACATGCTGGCCGCGGCCTCGGAGAAGATGGCGCTCAATGCGTGCAAATACCCGCCGCCGGTCGCTCCCGCACCCTGATTGGCCGATTGCTTTCCCATGGATACCGCCCTCGCCCTCGATTACTTTCTTCCAGCCACCTCCTTCCAGGACCTTGTGCCGTTGGGGCAGGGCAATATCAACGATACCTGGCGAGTTGAACTGACCGACGGGAGGCAATTGGTCCTGCAACGGCTGCACCCCTCGGTTTTTGCCGACCCGAGAGCGGTGCTAGCCAACATGCGGATCGTCACTGCGCATCTGAACCGGAATACCGAATCCGGCATTTCTTTCCTTCGTCTGGTGCCCAGCCCGGAAGGGCGGGATCATTATTTCGATCCTGCGGGCCATTGCTGGCGGCTGTTGACCCATATCGACCACACTCGGACCCTGAACCGTCTGGAAAGCCCGGAGCAGGCCGAGGAGATCGGCTCCCTGCTCGGCCGCTTCCATCTGTTGACTGCAGATATCGACCCCGCTACGCTTGCCGATCCGCTCCCGGATTTCCACATCACCCCCCGGTATCTGGAACACTTCGACCTCGTCCGTAGCAAGGCTCGGAAGGAGATCGAAGCGGAAGCCTTTTGTTGCCGCCTGATTGAAGAACTCCGCCCGAGTGCATCCATCCTTGAACAGGCCAGGGACCGGTTGAGCCACCGGGTGATCCACGGTGATCCCAAGGTCGCCAATTTTCTGTTCGCCGCGGAGGGTGACCGGGCGGTCAGCCTGATCGATTTCGACACGGTCAAGCCGGGGTTGCTCCTGCATGACCTGGGCGACTGCCTCCGTTCCTGCTGCAATCTCCTGGGCGAGGGCCCTGCCGACCCTGCCGCCACGTTTTTTGATCCGGATTATTTTCAGGCCCTGATGGCCGGCTATCTGCGTCAGTCCGGGCATCTGCTCACCCCGGTGGACACGGATTTGCTGGTAACAGCCGCCGCGCTGATCAGCTTTGAGTTGGGGCTGCGATTCTTCACCGACCATTTGGCGGGCGACCGTTATTTCAAGGTAGACCGGCGAGGGCAGAACCTGCACCGGGCTCTGGTGCAATTCCATCTCAACCAATCCATTGGTGCGCAACAGGGCGAGCTGGAGCAGCGGCTTGCCCTGCTGCTGTCCTGATAACGGCAAGGATGGGCCGCGAGCAACCGGTTTTGGGCTTGAGTGCGGTCTTGCAATTGTCCGCCGGGCGGTTTATAGCTGTGCGCACGCTGTCGCAGCCTCCTGGCAGACCACGGCAACCGGCGCGGATCTCCCGGACCGGTCATTTTATGAACGAGGGCAATATGATCATCAGTGAAGGCAAAACCGTTGCCATTACCTATACCCTGACCCTGGACAACGGCGAAACGGTCGACACCAACGTGGGGGCGGAGCCGCTCACCTACACCCACGGCGAAGAACAGCTCATTTTTGGCCTGGAACAGGCCCTGATCGGCAAGAAGGCCGGGGAAACCCTCAAGGTCAGCGTCCCGCCCGAGGACGGTTATGGGGTTGTTTCCGAGGAGGCGCTGATTGAGGTGCCCCTGGAGCACCTGCCCGAGGAAGCCCGCCAGCCGGGTGCGATGCTCACCGCTGTTGGCCCCGAAGGCCAGGAACTGCAGGGTTTGGTCACCGACATTGGGGAAACAATTGCCAAGCTTGACTTCAACCATCCTTTGGCCGGGGAGATGCTCCATTTCGACGTCCTCATCCTGAGCGTCGAATAACACCTGTTCTCGGCTTATCTCCATGACCAGAGTCTCACCCTTTACCCTGCTAGGCCGTTCAAGCGAATGCAAGGCCCGTCGGGGCGAACTCGCCACCCTCCATGGCCGCGTCCAGACCCCGGTCTTCATGCCGGTGGGCACCCAGGCCACGGTCAAGGCGGTGACCCCGGAAAATCTGATCGAGCTCGGGGCGCAGATCATCCTCGGCAACACCTACCATCTCTATATCCGGCCCGGCCATGAACTCATCCGCAGCTTCGGCGGTTTGCACAGGTTCATGCATTGGGACGGGCCGATCCTCACCGATTCCGGCGGGTTTCAGATTTTCAGCCTGCGGGAACTGGCCAAAATCACCGAGGAGGGGGCCGCCTTCCGCTCCCATCTCGACGGCACCAAGCTATTCCTCAGCCCCGAAGATGCTGTTCATGTCCAAGAGGCACTGGGATCCGACATCATGATGGCCCTGGACACCTGCATCCCCTATCCGGCGGACCGTGAGCAGACCATCAAGGGCACGGCTCTGACCGCCCGTTGGGCCAAACGATGCCGTGAGGCGCAGAGTGGGACCGGCCAGCACCTCTTTGGTATTGTCCAGGGCGGCATGTTTCCGGACCTGCGCCTGGAAGCAATCGAGCAATTGGTTGACATCGGATTTGATGGCTACGCCCTGGGCGGTTTATCGGTGGGCGAACCCAAGGAGTTGATGTACGAGTTGATGGAGGCCACCGCCGATAATCTGCCGGCCGATTATGCCCGCTATCTCATGGGAGTCGGTACACCGGAAGATCTGGTCGAGGGCGTCTATCACGGCATTGACATGTTCGACTGCGTCATGCCAACTCGCAACGCCCGCAATGGAATGCTCTTTACTTCAGAGGGCAGACTTGTTATAAAAAACGCCTGTTTTCAACAGGACCAGAGGCCGCTGGACGAAACTTGCGGCTGCTACACCTGCCGCCATTATTCGCGCGCCTATCTTCGGCACCTGTTCCAGAGCCGCGAGATCCTGGCCTACCAGTTGAATACCATCCACAACCTGCACTACTATTGCATGTTGATGGCTGGCATGCGGGAGGCGATCCGGGAAGATCGTTTTCTCGCCTTTCGCCGATCTTTTTATCAACAACGGACTGGACCGTTTGCAGAACACTAACGATTAACTGGAGGAATGTTTCATGACTGGAGTTGCCTGGGCCGCTGACGCTGCAGCGGCGCCTGCGGGGTTGGCCAATATTGCCCAATTTGTCCCGCTGGTTCTTATTTTTATCGTCTTCTATTTTTTGCTGATCCGACCGCAACAGAAAAAGGCCAAGGAGCATCAAAACTATCTGTCGAACCTGAAAAAAGGTGACAAGGTGATCACTGGTGGCGGCATCCACGGTCAGATCACCGGCATCACCGATTCGGTGGTCACTTTAGAAATCGCCGAGAATGTGCGGATCAAGGTCAACCGCGCCGCCATCGCCGGTTCCGCGGCGGATGCCGAAAAGCAGGCGCCGGCCAAGAGCGGTGGCTGAGGGCTGAGAGGCTGCAAGTGATTTTCATCGTGAATGAAAATAAAACAACACTAAGCCCGTGCACCATGGCCGGTTCGTGACCCGCAAACAACGGGTTACGCTGGTCAAACGATATCGCCCGTTGTCCGTCAGGGCGGTGGACATTTCGTGTCATTCTGGCCGCAAAGCTGATTCCTCGGCTTTGCGGCTTTTTTTTTAGGGCGCAATCGATGCAACAACTGGTGTTTAGCGGCCACACCGGCCGTCATCCGGTCCTGGTCACCGATGAGGGGAGTCTCCGCAGCCTTCGGTTCGGCACGGAAGAGCGGCAGACCTGCATCGATCTCCAGAAACCCTGGGAGCTGCAGCTCGCCTACACCCAATGGATGGCAACGGCCCTGCTGCTCCATCCGCGACCCGAAAAATTCCTGCTCATCGGTCTGGGCGGCGGGGCGCTACCCCATTTTTTGCTTCACCATCATCCCAAGGCCCAAATCGATGTGGTGGAAAAAGAACGGCTGGTGATCGACCTGGCCCACGGCTATTTCCGGCTACCGCTCAGTGAAAGGCTGCGCATCGTCAACCTGGACGCCCTCTCGTATCTGCAAACCGATCCCGCTTGCGGCTACCACCTTGCCTTTCTCGATATCTTCGGTCCCGGTGCCATGGCCCCCGCGCTGTTCGATTCCGAGCTGTACAGCTTGCTGCTTGCGCGGCTGTGTCCCGAGGGCATTTTGGTGGTAAATCTGTGGTGCGGTGACAAGACCCTTTATCATCAGGCCCTGCGGGCGGTGGGGGAGGCGAGCGGCGACCGGTTTCTGCAGATGGCGGTCAAGAAACGGAGCAATGTCATTCTCTTGATTTTTCCCAACGATATTCCCCATAAGATCATCAAGAAGGCGCAAAAGTGCTCCATGGACTCCCAGCAGCGCTACGGGTTGGATTTTCCGCAATACCTCAAACGCTTGCGCCGCACCAACCGCTCATCGCTGTTTCACACCCTCTTCGGTTGACCTCTCCTCTTCTCCTGTTTTCTGTCCTTGCCAAAGGCCTCGTTCCTCCATCATCCGGTGGAGCTTCTTGCTCAATTCTCCGCTCAAACAGTGCCATTTGGGCGCAACCAGCAGATGGGGGTGGGCCGTGGACCAGAGACGGTGCAGGGTGATCCGGGGAGGGATATGGGGCAGGAGGCGGAGCAGCAGCTCGAGATAGGCTTCCAGAGTGAACACCGGGACCCGGCCTTGAGTGTAGAGGTGGTGGAGTGGGGTTCTCTCGACCACCTGGAGGTGATGCAGTTTCATTGCCTGGATGGGAAGGGCGCAGACGGTCTGCACCGTGGTCAGCATCTCCTCCTCCGATTCCTCCGGAATACCGAGGATCAGATGGGCGCCGATTTCAAGGCCTTCCACGGCGTGCAGTCTGTGCACGGCATCGACAAAATCGGCAAAACTGTGGTTGCGGTTGAGCAGACGGAGGCTCTGGGCGTGGACCGACTGCAGCCCTAATTCGACCAGGCATGTCTTGCCACTGTGCCGCACCAGGTGAGCCAGGGCAGCGGGCAGGTCATCGGCAATGGCGTCGGGGCGGGTGGAGAGGATCAGGCCACGGCATTCAGGATCGACGAGTACCTGGGCAAGCAGAGGAATGAGTTGGTCAGTGGCCAGGGTGGTTGAGGTTTCCTGCTGAAAATACCCGAAATAGGAGCGGAACCGCCCCTTGAGCAGATGCTCTTTCCCCCGGCGGATCTGTTCGGCCAAGGCATCGGTTGCGCGCAAGGAAAAAGGGGTGAAACTGGCCGGACGGCAATAGAGGCAACCGCCTCTGGCCCGGTTGGGGCAGGGAATACCCAGATCAAGCGGAATCTTGCCGATCGCCTGGCCGTATCGTTCGCGGCACTGCAGGCTGAAGGTGCGGATGCGCGGCCTGTTCATGCGGGAGGGGCAGGGAACAGCGTCCGCGGGTGTCGATCCGGAAGGAGAAAGAGGGGCTGCCCCTTTTCAGGGAGAAGGGGAGAGGGCCGCACTTCGGTTCGGCTCCACGACCTGATAATACCGCTCACCATCGCAGGACCGGCACAGGATCGTGCCTTCCCGCACCAATTCGCGGCAATCCTGGACCCAGTCGCCACATTTCCCGCATTGCACCCGGCGGATCGGGCGTCCCGGCATGTCGCAATCCCGCAAGGATACCTTGACCTCCTGGAAAATAAACAGGTCATCCAGCGGCATGACTTTGTAGGCCTCCAGTTGGCGTTGATATTTTTCGACAACTTCAGGACAGTAGGCTTCGGAGAGCGCCCGGGCTTCCTCGCGGGCGGTGACGCGAACCGCTCGGCCGGTTTCCAGGTGAACGAAGGTGGCCGCCATGACGCCAAAATCGAGCCAGCGCAACGAGCGCTTGCCCAGGCTGCAACCGGTGACTGACTGAATGGCGTCGGTGGCGCAGCGGTCGATCTCGACCAGCACATAGAGTTTTTTCCGGTCCGCACCTTTAGGATCGGTGATACCGATTCGTTCCAGAGCGGCCATGGACATGCGCACGCCGATCACCTGGCCGGCGCAAATATGGCCGTGAATTTTCGTTGACTCTGCCAGCAATTGTTCAAATGATTCCATACGTTCCCGCCACAAGCGTCTTTGTGTCCATTGGATAGGGGTCCCCTTCCAGCCCGCCGCAAAGCCGATGACCAGCGGGAGGAAGTACGGCAACCTTACCCACGGCTGCCCACCCTGTCAATCGGCACTCGCTGGTCCTTGATGACCATGGGCAGCGGATGGGCAATGGATTCGAACAGTTCCTTGCAGAAGCCGCAGCGGTCGCAACGGGTGTCGCATTGGGAGAGCATGTTGGCGAAATCGAACGACAGTAGGCTGTTGTCGACGTACAGGCGGTCCGCCAGCCAGGACATGGCGTCCATCAGGTCGAGCAGGTTGCCATCGTACCGCCGGGCACGGTAGGCGGTGATGGCGTTGATTAAAAAATCGGTTCCCAGGGTACGCCCACAGAGTTTGATCGTGTCCACGTGATACAGATACAGATCGATGTCCTCGGGCCGGATAAAAGGGGATTGTAGCAAGCGGTACGGATGTTCGTCGAGTAGCCGCATGCAGCCGATGTCGCAATTGATGAGGTGGGTTTGATCTTCGCCGCCGATGTTGGCCAGGGCAATATACGAATCGTGGGAGAGTTTGAAGGGGCAGTAGGGCAGGCAGCCCTCGTTGGCCAGGACCTCCATTTTCAGACCGGGAAAGTGTTGATGCATCTTCAGTGTGATTTTGGCCAGCTCATCGAGGTTGCGGTTGAGAGAGCGATCGAGGATGATCTTGCCCGGCATTTTGAAGCCGGTTTCCCCGATGTAGGCCAGTTGGGCCTCGATCTTGTGGCAGGAGTCCAGCATGGTGTTGACGCTGGGTATCGCTTCCAGTTGGCCAGCTATGTCCGGGGCATCATCGGCGAGAACCTGGAGGAGGTAATGGTCGCAATAGACAATGCCGTCGAGTACCCCGCGATCCAGGTAATGCTCCAAGGTGTGGATGATTGGCTTAATGCTGCGGTGGTCGGTGAGCAATTCCGGGGTGTAGAAGCGGCTGTTGAGCAGGGCGTATTTTTTGGGACCCTGCAATCGTTCGAGGCCGGAGATGATCTTCTCCTGGGCGGTGGGTGGTTCCATCCGGATGCGGCTGTCGAGGGCCCGGCTATGCAGCAGGCTGAAATGGACACTGTCCAGGTCAGCAGTACACTGCATCAGGAAATCGACATATCTGTCCTCCGGGAGAAAAGGAACATTGAGATAGGGTTTCATGATGACTCTATATGTTTTCGCAAAAGCGATTGCGTTTCAACGGCGACCAGTGGCGGCTCGGTCTGCAGGAGTATCCTGCAGTTCGGATTGGCCCGGCGCACCGGCGTACCGTCTTCGAGGTGCATTGCAATGACTGTCACCGTGGCCGGTTCAATCGTGCGGCCCAGGTATTCCACTGTGTCGCCAAGGGTAATGGCATATCGTGTCTCGATCAGCAACGGTGCGACGGCGCGGACAATGCCAACCGGAACATAACTTTGTTCTAGCCGCATTGTATCATAAAGCATGGCACCGGATGAAGGCCTGGCGCTAAAAAAGTTTTCTGTCTGGCCGCGGGTGCCGATCTTGCTCAATTCCTTATGAAAAGCTTCGGGCAGAATGAGGCTAACTGCAGGTTCTCCAGAAAATAGTTGCTGTTCAATCCAATCAAGGGCCAACCGGTAGAGGCGAACCACTGCCCCTACGTAGCCCGGCGATTTCATCCGCCCTTCGATTTTGATGGAGTTGACGCCGGCATCGATCAATGCCGGCAGTTGGTTGAGCAGGCAGAGATCGCGGGAGTTGAAGATGTAGGTGCCGCGCTCATCCTCTTCCACCGGAAAGTATTGGCCGGGCCGTTTTTCCTCCACCAGGGCGTAGGAATAGCGGCAAGGATGGGCGCAATCGCCTTGATTGGCGTTGCGGCCGGTAAAATAGTTGCTCAGCATACATCGCCCGGAATACGAGATGCACAAGGCTCCGTGCACAAAAGCCTCCAGTTCGATACTGGTTGCCGCCCGTATGGCCCTGATCTCCTCCAGTCCCAATTCGCGGGCGAGATTGAGGCGACTGATGCCCTGTTCGGCCCAAAAACGGGCGCTGGCCCAATTGGTGACGTTGGCCTGGGTGGAGAGATGCAGGGGCAGATCAGGGACAAGTTGCCGGGCCATGGCGAGGATGCCGGGGTCGCTGACAATAAGACCGTCGGCGCCGGCGTCCCGCAGGAGAAAAAGAGAGGATTCCAGGTTGTCCAGATCGCGGTTGTGGGCAAAAATGTTGACCGTGACATAGACCTTGACCCCATGGTCGTGGGCATAGTGGACTGCCTGCCGGAGCCCGTCTTCATCGAAATTGGCGGCCCTGGCTCGGAGGCTGAACTCCTTGCCGCCCAGGTAGACGGCGTCGGCGCCATAATGAATGGCGGTCGCCAATTTTTCGAAACTGCCGGCCGGGGCCAGCAACTCAGGCATGCGGGGGCCGCTGTGGGCGGCCTTGGGGGTATTGGTCATCAGCGTATTGAATGAAAAAGAGTTGCGGGAATGCAGTTCGGCTGTACAAAGAAATGAGAAAAAACCGTGTGCGAAGTGAAAAGGTTGCGCCATCATGGGAAGTGTAGTCAACAGAATGGCGCCCCCGATGGGCGGGTCGAGACGCGGCCGGCATGGCCGGTTTCTCTCTTCCCCGTTGGCCTGTCAACTTCTTCAGCTGTTATTCAAGGATTGTTTTGCTTCAAGATAGTGCTTGCCCCTCTGAGTTGGCTGTTTTACAATTTAAGCGTTGTTGTCGCGTTACCCCTCGATTCGTGCATATCCGCCCTGAACAAGCAAGGAGACTCCTGATGCTGAAAAAAAGCTATTCCAAAACCGGTTCGGTCTGCCGTGTCACCTTCAAATACGAGAACGAGGAACAGGCCGAAACCGCTGTCCTGGCGGGAGAATTCAACGGTTGGTCCCTGCGTGAAACCCAGATGAAAAAAATTAAGGATGGCAGTTTTTCCGCCACCCTCTCCCTGCCCGTCGGTCAGTCCTACCGCTTTCGCTATGTGCTCGACGGCGGTGTTTGGGTCAACGATACCGATGCTGACGGCTATGCCCCCAATGAATACGGTGAGGCCAACTCAGTTTTGACCGTCTGATACATCGAGCAGCGGTCAGCGCGGAGGAGGGACTCTAAAAGCAATCGCCCACCTTGGCTTGATGGTACTCGTTTTTCAAGGCCACATAGCGCCGCCAGGAAGCCTGCATTTCCTGCAACTGGACCTCGCTGACCTCCTTGACCACCTTGGCCGGTGTGCCCATGATCAGGGAGCGCGGGGGGAACTGTTTGCCCGGTGTGACCACCGATCCGGCGCCAACAATCGATTCCCGGCCGATGACCGCACCATCAAGGATGATCGCCCCCATGCCGATCAGGCAGAGATCGCCCACAGTGCAGCCATGAAGAATGGCCCTATGGCCAACGGTGACGTCGCAGCCAATGAGGGTGGGATGCCCGTCCCCATCATCCCGCGCCGCTCCTTCGTGCTGGGTGATGTGGAGCAGGGAGAGGTCCTGGATGTTGGTGCGTGCCCCAATACGGATGCGGTGGACATCGCCCCGCACAATGACGCCGAACCAGAGGGATACGTCCTCACCCAGGATCGCATCGCCAATCAGGGTGGCGCTGGGAGCTACCCACCCGCCCTTGCCGACCTGCGGCTGATAATCACGGTATGACAGTATCATCTTTTTCTCCTGTTATTGAAGGATTGCTCTAAGTAGAGGGGCGGTTCAACTCGGGGCATCAGCTGCGGGTTCCGTTCGATTCCTTCCGTCTTGTCCCGCTTCACCTGCAAGAATTCCGGCCAACCGAACATCTTGCCCACTCACCCGCCGATAGCATCGGTTGCCGGCAGCACTTCTTCGACCTTGCGGCTGACGAAGACGATCACCTTGCCCCTAACGGGTATCCCGGAGGATGGAGGCAAAGAGATTGTCGATTTGTCTGGGCTGAGTACAGCGTAAACGATTCAAAGATAAGGATGGTGCTCTGTCACTACAAGAGCCTGGGGATTCAGCCCCGCTCTATTTCCATGGGCGCATCGCATGCCGGAGCGCTCCGCTCGTTCGCGTGCCTGGTTTCCCGGCGAATGTGTAGCCAGTCTCGTTCCCAGACAGGCCCGCATGGAGGCAAGCGACGCGGTACTCTGCTGATCAG
Source organism: Desulfobulbales bacterium (assembly GCA_038318785.1). Taxonomy (GTDB): domain Bacteria; phylum Desulfobacterota; class Desulfobulbia; order Desulfobulbales; family Desulfobulbaceae; genus Desulfobulbus. The sequence continues at coordinate 14,640 of JBBQCO010000062.1, forward strand.
CTTGCGAGACAATCAGTTTCAGCCTCTTGATCGCTCTAGTTACGGAGCGGAAACCTTTTGCCTTATACGGAATCGCCGTGCACGTGTCAAACGAAATGGGGGGCGCTGATTGTGCAGGCTTCCCGATGGCTGGTCCTCGTTCTCTGTTGTGGGGACGGCTCTCTTTTGTTCAGGAAAAACGGACCTGCTGGCTGAAAAAATCACGGAACTCATCCGGGCGATGGCTGACAAAGAGGATGGTGGCCAACTCTTCTTTTGCGATTTCGCTGAGAAAATCGAGCAGGGCCACACGGTTGGCTTCATCCAGACCCTGGGTCGGCTCATCAAGGATGAGCAGGCGCGGCACCTTGATCAGGGCCCGGGCCAGGAGAATCAGCCGCTGCTCGCCGAAGCTGAGCTGGCGGAAGGCTCGTTCAGCCCGGTCACCGAGGCCGAGCCGTTGCAGCCAGCGGCGGGCCAACTGCTGCTGTGCTGTGCTTGGTCGAGTGTAGAGGCCGATTGAGTCAAAGAGGCCGGAGAGCACGATCGCCAGGGCGCTGCCGGCCACGCGGTGGTTACGGTGCAGCTCAGCACTGACGATGCCCATCTGCCGTTTCAAGTCCCAGATCGACTCGCCGCTACCCCGGCGTCTGCCGAAGAGAGTGAGATTGTTCGCGTAGCAGAGCGGGTGGTCGCCGGTGATGAGCTGCAGCAGGGTGGATTTGCCGCAGCCGTTGGGGCCGGTGACCAGGGTGTGGTCGCCTGGGTTGATCGTGAGATCGAGACCGGTGAACACCTCGCCTTCGCCGTAACGGGCAAAACCCTGGCGTAGGGTGACAAGGTTGGCACCGCTCTCGGAGGTGCTGATCGCCTGCCGCTCCTCCCGTAATTCCTCAACCGCAACCCGAAAGAGCGGCGGTTGGTGGGTCAGCAAGGTTGTGATCTCTGCCAGCACTGCGGACCGCGAACCCTGGACAACGAGGGCACCGTCCTTGAAAGCCCCGAGGTGGGTGCACCAAGGGGGAATGTCGCCGGTGTTGTTGACCAGGAGGAGGATTCCCAGACCCTGGTCACGGAGCTCGGCCAGGACCCGATCCAAATCCCGGCAACTGGCCAGGTCGAGCCCCTCGTAGGGATTTTCCAGCACCAAGAAGGCGACACCACGGGTGATCTGCTGCAGCAGGCACAGTTTGCGCACCTGACCGGAACTCAGTTGGCGGTAGCCCCGATCAAGCAGACCGGTCAGGGAAAAGAGGTCGATCAGGTGATGGTGGCGCTCAATGTCGGTGAGAAAATCACGGGCCGGGGTACCCGGATCGACCCGGTCGAGAAAGTCGGTGTCATCCTTGCGCAGTTCAGCCTCGAAAATCGACTGCTGCCACTTGAACGAGAGCAGACCCAGGTTCGAAGGCAACTGCAGGCGTCCGGCTCGAGCCTCGGGGGCTTCTCCGGCAAGGACATCGCAGAACCGTTCTATCCCGGAAACGTTGCTGCCGATCAGGCACCAGGCCTCGCCGGGCAGGGCGGTAAAATGATCGATCCGCAACCCTTCGGCGGCAAGATGTTCAATCTCAATCATTGGAATTGCGGTATCAGATTTTACTCGTCCCAAAGCTGCTTGAGGGTATAAGGTGACCCCGGTCCCGCGAAAAAGGAGCCGTCGACGAAACGGTACCCCCGGTCGAGTGTCGCGATATCCGCCACGTCCTGCACATCGAGCACCAATTGGGCGGCAGCCAGATTCTGTTGCATCCGTTGCGGATGGACCGATTTGGGAATGACCACGGTCTTACGGCTGAGCCCCCAGGCAAGCAGTACCTGGGCAGGCGTAACCCCGTGCTTGGCCGCCACCCGTTGAATGATCGGGTTGTCGAACAGAGTGGGCTCGCCGCTTTTTTTCATGCCCGCCGGCCGGTCACCCGAACCAAGCGGTGAATAGGCCGTGACCTGGATCCCGTGTTCACGGCAGAATTCGAGCATCGCCCCCTGCTGCAGATACGGGTGGAGTTCGATCTGGTTCATCGCCGGTTGGATCGAGGCTTGACGGCACAGGGCGTCGAGTTTGCTGACGCTGAAATTGCAGACACCGATGTTGCGTACCAGCCCCTGGGCCACACAGTCCTCCAGCGCCTTCCACGTCAGGCTGATCGGGAGGTTGTCCAGAGCGATATAGTCCTCACCGCGCCGGGGGAACATGACGCCGGGCTTGAATACCACCGGCCAATGGATGAGAAAGAGGTCGAGGGAGTCGACCCGCAGATCCGCCAGCGTTTTTTCCAGGGCCGGCCGCACCTGTTCCGGCGCGTGGGCGTCGTTCCACAGCTTTGAGGTCAGCCAGAGGTCTGCACGGTCAACCATTCCGGAATCGATGGCTTTAGCCACCGCCTTGCCGACCTCGGGTTCATTCTGATAGGCTGGGGCGCAATCGATATGGCGATAGCCGATAGCCAGGGCCTCCTTGACCGCCGCATAGACCGCACCGGGCGCCGATTTCCAGGTGCCGAGACCAAGGGCCGGGAGGCGATCTCCACTTGCTAAGGTACAAGACAGCATATTCCTCTCCTTTCGTACCCCGCCCGATCACCATCGGTGGCGGCAGGGGGCGTTTGAGTCCGCCATGTTTATAACAGTCGTCGGGGATAGTGATCATGACGAGCATTCACTGTAAAAAGCGGCTGGTTATCCGTCAAACAAATTACAGCGTGCCGGCCAGTCTTTGCTCCGATGACCATGGCTTTGAGGGAGAAAAGAGGCTGCTTGATTTATTTTGCTTTTGAGGCGGGATCTTTTTTCATACAATCATTTTGATGAAGTTGTTTTCGAACTGATCATCAGCTGGGCAAGGGGCGGGCAGTGCCGCAACCATGAAGGTGCATCCATTGAGCGAGTTAAAACTACAGAAACGGGAAACGCCCGGTCAGCAAACGGTGGTCGTGGTGGACGACAGTGTCACCATGCGGACCGTTATCCAAAAGGAATTGGAGGTGGCCGGTTATAGTGTCATTACCTTCAGCGATGGCCTGGAAGCCCTGTCCTCGCTTCGCTGGATGCAGAAACCTCCGGACCTGATCACCTTGGACATTGACATGCCACGGATGGACGGCTTTGCCTGTTGTCAGCAACTGCGGGAACTCGAGGCGCAGGGCCAGTTCGGCAATACAGGAGCCCGGATTCCCGTGCTCTTTGTTTCCGCCAACGATACCTTTGACAATCGCAGCCGCGGTTTTCATCTCGGCAGCCTGGAATTCATTTCCAAACCCTTCGCTCGCGGTGATGTTGCCGCCGCTGTCAACAAGGTGCTGCGCCCGCAATCTACCTTTGCCGGGATGACCGCGCTGGTGGTCGACGATAGTCAAGGGCTGCGCCGGATGGTCGGTGCCTGTTTGGAACGCATCGGTTTGCGTGTCATCGAGGCGGAAAACGGGCGACAGGCCTTTGAATTGATCAAGGAAAATCTTGTCCAACTCGATATGGTCATTGTCGATTTCGACATGCCGGTCATGCGCGGCGACGAGTTCATTCACCTTGCCCGCCAGTTCCCCGAGGCTGAACATCTGCCCATGCTTTCCCTCAGTGGCACCGGCGACACCCATGCGGTCTTGCAGATGTTCCGCGCCGGGGCCAGTGATTATCTGATGAAGCCCTTCATCGCCGAGGAACTGCTGGCCAGGGTCCAGGTCCACCTCCAACTGCGTCGCCACATGCGCCACCTGGAGGAAATGAATAAGAACCTCTATGAGAAAGCGGTCAACGATGGATTGACCGGTCTGCGCAACAAGCGTTATTTTCAGGAAGCCTTTGAGGAGATGTTCGCCCGGGCGCAGCGTTCCAGAGGCGATATAAGCTGCCTCTTTTTTGATCTCGATCATTTCAAGAAGGTCAACGATACCTGCGGCCACGGCTTTGGCGACTATGTGTTGCAAACCATTGAAAGGTGTTGAAAAGAACCAGCAATAACGACGAAAAAACAGTTGATTAAATTGAAAAAGCCTCTATTCTGGACAGAGTTTTCCCGCTAAAAAAAACACATCCAAAACGAGGCTTTATGCATCACAAGAATATCAGGGCCA
>JBBQCO010000063.1:0-18613 GCA_038318785.1 Desulfobulbales bacterium
AGTTGCGTTGTGCACGGTATAATTCCAAGTACGATGATGCTTTTGATCGCTATATGACACAACCCAAGGGCCAGGAACCAGCGGCAGAAACCAAGTTGTCACGGATTAAATGATTTCGGCCATAAACTTCGGATGCACCCCTTTTTGTTCGACTGATTAATTTAATTTCAATCCAACCCGATCATACCTTATTGATTTAGCATTGATATCGTATGAAAAATAGACAATTTCTGCTTTTCCTTTAATTTTGTCTTCTTTGATAAAACCCCAGAACCTACTGTCAAAACTATTGTCTCTATTGTCTCCGAGCACAAAATATGATTTTTCAGGGACAGTAATTGGACCAAAGTTATCTCTTGGACTACTCGATCTATCTATTACTGAAGCAGTTGAGTTAATGATAAATGGTTCTGATGCCAATTGGTTGTTTACATATAATTTTTTGTCTTTGATCTCAACCTGATCATCTGGCACTGCAACTACTCTTTTTAGGTAATCAATTTTTTCATCTTTTGGAAATTTAAATATAACCCAGTCGTTTCTTTGAGGTTTGTAAAACCTATATATGTATTTATTTACCAACACATGGTCCCCAATTAGTATGGTAGGTACATTAGATCCTGCCGGAATCTTAAAGGCTTGAATTACGAAATTCTTAAACACTAACGCAATTGAAACAGCAAATACTATATTAGCTATTTGAATGAGAATTGCTTTGGGGATAGTTGTTCGTACTTTTTTCTTTATGAGAGCAATAATGAGAATTAATAGAACTATCAGTAAAGCAATATTTAGTATCGAGTACAATGGAGGGAGCCAGAAGGTAATGGCGAATGCCAGAAGCTGAAACACTATCCCGATACCAGATAGTTGTAGACATAGAACCAAGCTTTCTTTGTAGGATAATGGTGCGGCAGATAAAACGTAGCTTAAACCGATCATAATTGCTGGCGCAAGAATTAATATGTTGAGCAGAATGAAGAGCAGAAAAAGAATCAACATTATTATTTTGCCTTGGTTAAAATTTGTTTGTCGAACAGTATAAATAGGCCTGTTAATCATGCTGGTAACAGGCAAAAAATTTCAGAAAATCATACCCTTTATCCTCCATCGCGGTCAATATAAAAAAGCCCCTGTATTTTCAATGTCTCCAGGGTGTTACCCGAACTGTTCCGCTTTTATTCGGCACGATTTCAGCCACAGAAAATCCCTTGAGCCCTTGGGGAAATCTGGTTACAATCGGTGTTATGACAAACTCAAAGGACAAACAGACGCCGCCATCGACCGCGCCGGTCTCTTTTCCCCGCTGGCGGGAGGTTTTGCACAACGAGCCACTCGCACCGGCTCTGGTGCAAACGCACGAGAGGGAGATCTTCGCTTTTCTGAAGCATCTCAAGCAGGCGCGCCGCCGGGTCTCGGTGGCGAGCGTTCTCGAGTACCTGCGCAACCTGGAGGAACAGAGCATACCCATCGAGGCCGCCCGAGCCGCCCTGCGCTGGTTTTTTCAGGCAGCGGCGCACCAGGCCCAGAGTGGTGCCGACCAGATTGCGCCTCCCTCCGAATCGGTACCGGTCATCCGTGTCGAGCAGGGGGATCAGGGCGGGCCGCCCTGGGAGCAGCGGATGGTGACCGTCCTGCGGACACGGCACCTCAAGTGGCGCACCGAGGAGGCCTACCGGGGCTGGGGCAGACGCTTTGCCAACTGGCTGGGTGACAAACCGGTGGAGGAGGCCGACGGTAACGATATCCGTCGCTATCTGGAACATCTGGCGGTGGCGGGAAGAGTCTCGGCCAGCACCCAGCGCCAGGCCCTGAATGCGCTGATCTTTCTCGTCCGTGAAACCCTGGGGCGTGATCCCGGCGACTGTTCAGGCTACCGTCTCGGCCGCTCGGAAAAACGTATTCCGGTTGTTTTGAGCCAGCGCGAATGCCAGGCATTGTTCGACCAGTTGACCGACAGCTACCGGCTCATGGCGCAGCTGCTGTACGGGGCCGGCCTGCGGCTGATGGAACTGTTGCGGCTGCGTATCCAGGATGTTCAGTTTGAGCAGGGTATCGTCATTATCCGCCAGGGCAAGGGCGGCAAGGATCGGGTCAGCGTTCTGCCGGAAACCTTGCGCGCTCCCCTGCTGGAGCAACGAGAACAACTGCGCCTGCTCTATGAGGAAGACCGGCAGGCTGACCTGCCAGGCGTGTGGCTGCCGCCCACGGTGGAGATCAAGATACCCACGGCCGGAACGCAATGGCCCTGGCAGTGGTTCTTTCCTTCCCGGCAACTGGCGAACGATCCGCGCAGCGGCATCCAGCGGCGGCATCACATCCAAGACGCCACCCTGCAAAATGCCATCCGCAAGGCGGCGCGTGCCGCCCATCTTTCCCAACGGGTGACTCCCCACACCCTGCGCCATTCTTTTGCCACCCACCTGCTGGCGAACGGCGCCGACATCCGCACCGTGCAGGAACTGCTTGGTCATGCCGATGTTGCCACCACCATGATCTACACCCATGTACTCAATCGGCCTGGATTGGCCGTGCGCAGTCCTCTGGATAATTTATAGGCGATTTATAGGCAAAGGCTAGCCGCGGATCAGTCGGACCGTTGCAGGAACTGGCAGGTGGTTCGCTTGAGTAAGCTGCGGTTTTTGCCGTGCTGCCCTGTTTGCGAGATCCTCTCCCCGGTTGGTGACATTACCCTCCGGGAGATTCCCCAGGAATCCATCACGGCCAGTCACCTTTTTCATTTTTCTTTTCTCTCAGGGAAAAATCTTGTAGCTAGAGAGGAAAATATTGAACAGTAATGGCATTGATCAGATACCCACTGCTCACAACTTAGAGATATCGGCACAGTGCGCTTCCTCGATTCTTTGGATACCCTTCAATGGCAAACCATCCTCACACCATTCAGGGTTGTGCACCTGATTGACCCTCACCCTGTCCGCCTTTGGCTTTTGTTCCTGCTGCTTTGTCTGCCCTGGTTCTTCTCCATCCCTGGTGTCTATCTTTTTGATGATTACATCACCCCGCTCGGTGACCCGGCTTCCCAGGGATTAGGGGATTTTTTCCGCCAGCTTGGTACCACCATCAGGCCGCTGACCAAACTGACCTATAGTCTGGAAGCGACGTTAGGGCTCGACACGGCTAACATTCGGCGCGGTTTGCAGATTCTTGTCCATGCCGGCAATGCGGTGCTCTTCTATTGTATTGTCAGAAAGGTCTGCGCCGATTCGGTACGTAACGATCTGGTGGTGCTGCTGGTAGTCGCTGTCTATCTGCTCCATCCGATCCAGGCAGAAAAAGTGCTGGCCATTGCCGGCCGCCCAACCTTGTTGATGGAAGGGTTGCTCCTGGCCGCTGTGCTGGCTGCCCTTAACAGGCGATTCATTGGAAGTCTGTTGCTTTTCATCGGCAGCATTCTGGCCAGGGAGACTGCAGTCTGTTTTCTGCCCTTATTTATAGCGCTCTTTGTGCCGGCCAAAAAGCATGAGCGATGGCTGCTGGTTGCCCTGGTGCTGTTGGCTCTCTGCCTGCTCCTGGCTACTCCAAGGTATCGTGATCTGGCCGCATTTTCCTTTACCGGTCGAGATGTCAGCCTGAGTAGCATCAGGCAAGTCTCCGCAATTCCTGTCGGACTGAGTTTGTATTTCACTCCCTGGCGTTTAAGCATCGATCACGGAGAGCAATTGGCAACCCACCTTTTCGACCCCTTGTTTCTGGCGGGATTGGCGATCATTATCCTGCTGGCGCTTCTGCTCGCCGTACCCAAGGTTCCAGTGCAGGGAGCTGCTTGCTGGATCCTTGGGTCTCTGCTGCCCACCCAGAGCTGCATACCAAAGATCGATGCTCTGACCGAGCGGCCTTTTGCCCTCGCCCTTGCCGGGGTTCTGGCCCTGGTTGTTTTTGTCTGCCGCCGCAGTCCGACCGGAATGCTCAGGTATCTGCCTGTTGTCCTGCTGTTAGCCGCGTTGCCGGTGGTGCCGGTTGCCGCCAGGCAGCGGGCTCTTTTGTACAGGGATGAACTCGCCATCTGGCGTGATGCGATGGAAAAAAGCGCCACCAACATCCGGCCGCATCTCAATTCCGCTACCCTGCTCATCGGGAAAGGGAGGATGGAGGAAGCGCAGGCGGTCATGTTGCAGGCGGCGGGCATCAACCCGTTTGATGCCGACCTCTTGGCTAAACTTCGTATGGTACACTATAAGAAACTGCTCAAGGAGAATGCGCAATGAAGGTAATGCTGTTGTTTTTCGCCCTGTTGGTTTGTGTTCCCGCAGCACGGGCCGAGGTCGCCTGCACTCAGAGCGGCAAAACATGCGACCAAAAGGAACGGTGTATGTATGAGCGGCAGATTGCCATGAAACAGCAACTGGCTACCCTCTATGCCGATCCGGGTCTGCGGAAAAAGGCCCTGGACAAGGCCCGCCTGAAGCATCCAGGAAACGACGAAGTCTCACTGATGCTCCGGTCGCATCTGGCCAGGGATATTTTTCAGGAGTTGCTGGAGAAAAAGGCCATGGACGGCAAAACCATCAAGCTGGCAAAATGTGGTGCCGAACCGAGCAACAATCCGGAGATTAGAAATCCCTACAGTATGTTCACCGATCAGAACTGCGATATGCATTATGTCAACGACAAGGACCAGGAGGTGATTAAAGAGGAGGCGCTGGAGCTCAACACCTGCGAGGAATTTAATTCGGCGGCGCGTATTCATGAACTCTGGCATGTCAACCGCTGTCAATGGGCCAAGGCCAATCCTTCCAGCCCAAACGCCGATCGGAGGGATCTCGACACCTATATCAATGAGGAGAGGGAAAGTTATCAACATGAGATCAATTATCTCAAGGATGAAAAATCCTGGCGGAAAATGCGCTGTTCTCCAAAGACACAAAAGGCCAAGGATGCCGGGGACAATGCCCGACGGATTATCAAGAAAGTGGGGCCAAAAATAGCCGGGAGAACATCATGAAAACGACCATTCTTGCCCTTCTTGCCGTGCTGCTGTTTTGCGGTGGCGTTGCCGCCAAAAGCATCTCCACCACAGCCTTTGAGGAAATTGAAGATGTCGAAGCGACCTACGACAGCCTTTGCTCAGATCCGGACAACACCTCCGAGGAATGTGTCCTGCTCAGGTCGCAGCTCTATCTCGCCATCGTCGATGAATTGACGATAATGGAGTGGGCCAATATTGAAGAAAATATCGAAGTAGCGATCATGGCATTGCAACTGCCGGACCCGGAAGTGAAGCTGCATGCCCTGATGGTTCTTGGCAAATGGGCGTCTCAGCCGGTGGTGCAGGAGGCAACCCGGCACTATTTGTTTGACCCGAACGTGCTCATTGCCTATTACGCCGCAAGCATCCAGACGGTTTCTTCCGAAAAAGGGGTGTCCCGCCTGGCAAAACAGTTCCTTCTCAACCACGGCAGTTCTGTTTTCAATGACCTTGCCCGCTTATATGCCGGAAGCGAACATCCTGATTACGCGGCCCATCAACTGCCCAAGTATGGCAACAGCACCCCGCTTATTCTGGCCGATGTGTATCAGCGTGACCATAGGGCGGCAGGTTTTGCTACCACCGATCCTCAAGATCAGGTGGTGGCCTTCTATCGCGAGGCGACCCGGATCAAGGAATTGACTCTGGATCAAATGGTCGAGAAGAAGATGAAGTGGCATGAATCAGCGCCGCTGGATTCCATCGGTCACTCGCCAAAATTTAATGAAATGATGGAGCTGAATAAAAAATATCAGGAAACACTTGATCAGGAACTCATTCCCCGGATTCAGAACCTGGGTAAAGAGTTGGAGGAGGCAATAAATGAGGCTTCGGATGAGGCCCTGTTCAAAATGCTGCCGATGCCGGACGTGGCGAGTGATCCATCCCTTGCCAGCGCCAAGTATTTTTTGATCAAGAACAAGGGGATGCAGCCAACCGAGATGGTGGTGGTGTATTTTGACAGCGAACTGGCCAAGACTATCATTCAACTGGCCTGGACTGAGCGGCAAAAACAGGATTGAGGCCTGCCATGCGCTTTTGGCCCTCCGGTCAGTACGCTTGATTTTTGCGCCAAGCCCCGACGTGTGAGCAACATCGCTGTCAGCGGCTGGTTATTATTTTTTCATGAAACGAAGCAGGACCTTGTATTTTTTCACGTCAAAGTCCTTGGGAAGGAGGGTGCCGTCGGGGATGAGCAGCGTCAGCACCTTGCCGTTGTGCGGGTCCTTGCGTGGCTGCTTGCGCCGTTCCTGCCCCAGTGGGCCGACGATCCGTTGGCGTGGATCACGCACATGGAGCAGTTCCGCCTCGATCGGGGCGCCGCTGGAGCCGGGTTTATTGGGTTGGATTCCGGTCGGCGCTATCGAGCCGATGATAATATCCACCATAGTCGTTCCTCCCTGAAGTGTAGTGATACCGCTATCGTAGCGGATTGCTGCCGGATTTGCGCCCTTTTTTTCAATCTTTGCAGGGGATTCCTTCCAGATCCAGTAAGGCTTGTTTCATGGGCAGACCACCGCCGAAGCCGGTCAGTTTGCCACCTGCGCCTATCAACCGGTGACAGGGAATGACGATGGCCAAGGGATTGGCATGGGCGGCCCCTCCTACGGCTCTGGCTTTGTGACGTCCGCCGATCCGTTCGGCCAGTTCGCCGTAGGTCATGGTTTGGCCGTAGGCGATGGTGCGCAACTGCTCCCAGACCTGGAGTTGAAAGACTGTGCCATGAATCGACAGGGGCAGGTCAAAGTCGCGTAACGCGCCGTGGAGATAGGCGAGTAACTGGCGACCAGCCTCGTTCAGCAGGGAATGGGAAGAGATCGCCACCAGGGATTCATGCGGTACCGGCAGGATTTCTGCCGGAAAGGAGAGGTCGCAGAGGCCAACCTCGTCGGCGGTCAACGTGAAAAGGCCCAGCGGGGTAGGCAGGGTGGCACTCTGTTGCATGGATGGCTCCTGTCATTTGAGGGCAGGGGGCGTTATGGTCCCGTTCTGCCCCAGTTTTGCCTCAATACATAAACATCGGTTTCAAGAGCTCAACACCTTCAACTCTTCCATCATTTTACCGATTACGTAGAACCTCAAGCAGAACGCCTTCAAGTTTTGTCTGTTGGCTGAGCACGGCGGCGGCTCTTTGATAAAGGGCCTCCAAATTGACCGGTTCGGCGCTGGCAAGGATGTGGGTGCAGTTGTAGTTGAGGCAGAAGATCGGCTTGACCAGGAAAAGACAGCCCTGGGCACCGAGAAAACAACAGTTTCCGCCGCTTTCCTGCTGTTGGGCGAACCTGACGCCCAACAACAGGTTGATCAGCATCTGGAGACTGTCAGTATTATTGGCCATGTAGGTGCTGCAACAGCCGCCACCCGGTCGGGCGGCGCAACCGCCACAGAGCTGCCCCAGATCCATGGCCCGCATGTGTTCGTTCAGCGCCTGGGTATCCCGGCGCAACTGGTCGAGTTCTCCCTGAAACGGGAGTGAGGTTGTCAATTGGTCGGCAAGCTCAGCAAACAGGGTGCGGGCCTCGGTGAGTTTTTCAGCCGGAGTCCCGCTGTAATAGGTCTGCATGAAATGGGCGTCTTGAGTAGCCATGGGGCCTCGGTTAGTTGACGGCTTGGAGCATGAACATCTTCCACACTGGAGCGGCGGCCTGGCCGCCGGTTTCACCCGCTCCCAACGGGGTGTCGCGGTCGTGACCGATCCAGACGCCGGTAGTCAGATCAGGAGCCGAGCCGACGAACCAGGCATCAACGTGGTTGTCGGTGGTTCCGGTCTTGCCGCTGGCGCCGCGGACGCCGCTCGCATTCTTTCCCGTCCCCCGCTGCACCACCTGCGTCATGACCGTATGCAGCCAGGCAGCGGTCTCCGGTGCAATCACCTGTCGGCCCGGCGACTGCGGCCATGGCTTGAACCGACCGGCCCGGTCGCTGACCCGGGTAATGCCCACCGGGGCGTGGTAGACTCCCTGGTTGGCAAAGGCGGTGTAAGCGGCGGTTAATTCGAGCACCGAGACCGGCGAGGCCCCGAGCGCCAGGGTCAGATCGGCCTCAAGCGGCGCGGTGATCCCCATCTTTTTGGCCGTGCGGATGGCGTTTTGCAGGCCAACCTGCTGCATCAGGCGGACGGCAATCACATTGCTGGAATGGATCAGGGCCTCGTTCAGGGGCATTGAGCCGCGATACTCGTTTTTAAAATTCCGCGGCTGCCACGACTTGCCGCCGCCGCTGGACAGGGTGATTGGTGTATCTCTCACGACCGATCCCGGCGATATGCCCTGTTCCAGAGCCGAGGCGTAGAGCAGGGGCTTGAAGGCTGAACCCGGCTGCCGGTTGGCCTGCACGGCCCGGTTGTATTGGTTTTCGGTAAAATCGGCACCACCGATCATTGCCCTGATCCGGCCGCTGCCGGTATCCAGGGCGACCAATGCCCCCTGCGGCGTGGGATTGCCCGGATGCCGTTCGGCCACCTTGGCCACTCCCGCCTGGACGGCGCCGGCTGCCTCTTCCTGGAGTTTGCTGTCCACGGTGGTCGCCACGCTCAGCCCCTTCTCGTAGAGATCGGCCTCCTTGTAGGTGGTGAGCAGTTGGCTGCGGACATAGAGGGCAAAGTAGCCGTTCAATGATTTGCGCCAGTTGCCGGTCAGCTGCAGCCCCTGTTCATAGGCGGTGCGCGCATCTTCGGCGGTGATAATGCCGTCCTCGGCCATGCGATTGAGCACGTAGCGCTGCCGGGCCCTGGCCGCCTCGGGCTGTTTGATCGGCGAATAGTTGCTCGGCGACTGCGGCAGGCCGGCTAACAGGGCCATCTCCCCCAAGGTCAGTTGATTGGCTCTTTTGCCGAAATAGGTGCGGGCCGCCGCTTCGACCCCGTAGGCCCCCTCGCCGAGATAGATCTCGTTGAGATAGATGAAGAGAATATCCTCCTTGCTCAGCATCCACTCCAGTCGAAACGAGAGAACCGCTTCGGCCATTTTGCGCAAATAGCTTTTCTCCCGGCTCAAGAGGAGCGCCCTGGTTACCTGCTGGGTAATGGTCGAACCGCCCTGACTGCGGCGGCCGGAACGGAGGTTGTTGAAGGCGGCCCGGGCGATTGACCAGCCATCAAGGCCATCATGTTCCCAGAATCGGCTGTCTTCAGCGGCGATAAAGGCCTTGGGCAGGAGAGCCGGGAAGCTCGTGTAGGGGATGACGACGCGAAATTCCTTGGCAATGACGTCGATGGGGCGGTTGGTGCGATCGAGAATCAGGGTCGCCACCTGCGGTCGGTAATCGTCGACCGAGCGGATGTCGGGAAGGGCCATGAACCAGGCCAGCACCGTGCCGATCAGGACGCTGAGCGCAGCGGCGATTGTGAGCAGCATCTGGGTCAGATGGCGCTCGTCCAGGACCCAGCCGCGAAAGGGCGCTGGCTCCGGTGGTGGTTCGGATTTGGCTGATGGTTTGGTGGACAAGAATACGAAGAAACGGTAGTGTTGAGTTCGCACAAAGACGCGATTGGTCCGGGCGGCGCGGACACCTCCGCTGGCCGCCAAGCCCCTGCTGTTGGTGCAGGTGTTACCATGATTTCAGGATTTCAGCACCGTTAAAGAAAAACGCAGAGTCTCTCCCCTTGTCTCGAATACGGATTCTTTCAGAACAGTTAGCCAACCAGATCGCTGCCGGCGAGGTGGTGGAGCGTCCGGCCTCGGTGGTCAAGGAGCTGCTGGAAAACAGTGTGGACGCCGGTGCCAGCCGCATCGATATCCATGTCGAAGGCAGCGGCACCGGTCTTTTGCGGGTAGCCGACAACGGTGAGGGCATGGACGGCGACGATGTGCTGCTCTGCATCGAACGGCACGCCACCTCCAAAATCAAGGAAGAGGGACAACTGGCTGCCATCGCCACCCTCGGTTTTCGCGGCGAGGCCATCCCCAGCATTGCCTCGGTCTCCTGGATGACCATCCTTTCCCGGCCGCAGACCCAGGAACTGGGTACCAGGGCCGAGATCCGCTACGGCAGCCTGCGGGACGTGCACGAAGACGGCTGCGCCCGAGGCACGGTGATCGAGATCCGCCATCTTTTCGGCAATATGCCGGCGCGAAAAAAATTCCTCAAATCCGTCCGCACCGAGATGCACCACATCGAGGAAGTGGTCAAGAGCCAGGCCTTGGCCCATCCGCGTACCGGTTTTACCCTGCATGTCGACGGCCGTGTGGTGCTGGAATATCAGCCGGAGGCCGATCTGGAACAACGGCTGCGCGAGGTTTTCCGCTACCGGGGCCAGCTTCTGCCATTGCGGGAGGACGGGGTGGGTGATGATGCGGAGATGGGCCTGGAGGGATTTTTGCTCCTGCCCGAAATGGCTCAGGCGACCAACGCCCGGCTGCGTATCCTGGTCAACGATCGGTCGGTGCAGGATGCGATGATCCGCCATGCGGTGGGTGAAGGCTTGCAGGGTTTTCTGATGAAGGGCTATCAGCCGGCCGGTGCGCTTTTGCTCACCATCGGACCCGATCAAGTCGATGTCAATGTCCATCCGGCCAAGCGCGAAATTCGTTTCCGCAAGAGCGAGGCGGTCCATCACTTCATTGCCGACCGGGTTGCCAAGGCCATGGGCGGCTATCAGCAGAGCCTGCGGACCAGCCTGTTTACCCGTCCGCCTTTGCCACAGGTGCCGGACCAGCCGGTGGAGCACCGCGAAATCGCACCAACCGCATCTTTTCCACCTCTCACCACTGCCGAACCGGCGGCCGCGCAGCCGCGCTTGCCGTCACTTCCGGCAACTGTCCCTCCTTTGTTAGGCCAAAGGCCGGACACTCGCTCGCGGCAGACCCAAAATGAAGCCGTGCCCGGTACTCCGCCGATCCATCCGATCCCGACCGAGGAGTATTCCGGCTTGACCTTAATCGGCCAGTTGTTCTCCCTCTATCTGCTGTGCGAGAAGGATGGCCAGTTCATGATCATCGACCAGCATGCAGCCCATGAACGGCTCCTCTATGGCCAGCTCCTTAAGGGCTACCTGGAGGCCAAAATTCCCCGCCAGACCCTGATGTTTCCGGTGACCGTTGAGCTGACGCCGGTGCAGGCGGAAACCCTGGAACAACGGGGTGATCAGGTGGCTGCTCTTGGTCTCCAGGCCGAATCCTTCGGCGATACCACCTATGTGATCAAATCGGCGCCGGCCCTGGTCAGTCATGTCGATCCGGGAGCCCTGTTGCGGGGGATCCTGGACGGGTTGAGGGGGCCGGTGCGAACCGACGCTGGCCGGCCCGTGCCCCAAGCAGTCGACGACCTCCTGGCCTCCATGGCCTGCAAGGCGGCAGTCAAGGCGGGCAATCGCCTCCAACCGGTGGAGATGCTCAAGCTGCTGGCGCAGATGGCGGCGAGTGCGGTCTTTTCCCACTGCCCCCATGGCCGCCCGGTGATCAAAACATTCTCTGTCCAGGAAGTGGAACGATGGTTTCATCGTCACGGCGGCTGAAATATCCCAGCACTTCGGTGATAATCGATCACTCTAAAAAGAAATCTTCTCTCTTGCAGGAACAAGTATGGCAACAAGCAAACAATGTCCCTGTGCCTCTGGCCTTCCGTATGCCGTGTGTTGTGAACCTCTGCACGCAGGAAAAACACAAGCGATGACCGCTGAAGGGTTGATGCGGTCTCGCTACTCCGCCTATGTTGAGGGCCAGATGAGCTACCTATTGCGGACCTGGCATCCGTCCACCAGGCCGCCTGCCCTTGACCCGGCGACAAGCCCCGATTGGTGCGGCCTGGAGATCCTTCGCACTGAGCGGGGCGGGGAAGATGACGACGAGGGTATCGTCGAATTTGTAGCGACAGCCTTGATGCATAAAAGACTCTGCAAGCTCCGTGAATCAAGCCATTTTGTCAAGGAATCCGGGCAATGGTTCTATGTTGCAGGCGAGATGATCGGGGAATCCGAACAGGGAAAGGGGAACACCGACAAGGTTGGCCGGAATGACCCTTGTCCCTGTGGGAGCGGCAAGAAATTCAAGAAATGCTGCGGCTGATACGGTCGCCGGACAGTCTCCTCCTTCCGCACCCTCGGCAACAAGGCCGAGGATCACTCCCCATGTCGGCGTAGGGCTGAAAGAAAACGTGAGCGCAGTTTTTCGCCCATCAGGGCCCGTTTGACCGGAGGGAGTTTGAGAAATCCGCCGACAAGGGCGCGCATGAATGCTTGTGTCCGGCTGGCGGGATTATCGAAGAGAAAGGTTTGCAAGGTATCGCGTTCCAGGGCCTGGAGGATGACCCGTTCGAAGCTGTCCTCGGGGTGGAAGACTTTTTGGGGACGCGGCTGCAAGGTCAAGGCACCTGTGGGGCATTTGAGGGCGCAGACGCCGCAGCCCAGGCAGAGGGAGCCGATCCGGGCAACCTTCTCGATGGGGCGGGATTCGTGTCCAGTCGCCCTGGCTTCCAGATGGACAACATCAACCGGACAGGCCTTGGCGCACAGGCCGCAACCCGTGCACAGGCTCTCGTCCACTGTGGCCACATAACTTGAGGTGACCAGAATACCCGTATACCCGGTTTCGCGTACCCCAAGCAACAGATTGCAACAGCAGCCGCAACAGTGGCAGATGAAACCCGCATCCTGGCGGACGTTGTCGGTGGACAGGGTCAGACCCAAATCACGGGACCGTGCCAGGATGTCGCGCATCTGGCTTTTGTCGATGGGCCGGGCAAAGCCGTTTCGGATTAGAAATTGGGCGCCGGCACCCATGGAGGTGCAGGTTTCCATGGGGGCGCGGCAGGGCGCATGCCCGAGATGGTGCTTTTCATGGCGGCAGGAACAGAGGCCAAGAGAAAAGTCGGAGTGTTGCTCGATGAGCGCCGAAGCCTTCTCATAATCCAAGATTTCGACGTGGTGGCCGAGGGCTTCTTCATGGGGCAGGGCACGCATCACCGAGACTTGCTGGCCGTTGCCGAAATTGGCGGCGAGAAAATCCTTTTCCCAAAACATGTAGGCCTGGAACAGTTCGGCCCAACGTGCCTGGGGGAGATCGGGGCCGGTGCGCATCATGGTGAACTCAAAAAAACCAATGACAATGGGGCTGACCATGTACTGGTATTCCGTGCCGTTCCAGATGTCGAGGGCCAACCCTTTGGCGCACAGACCTTCGAGCAGGGGCCGCAGCGTCTGCTCGGCCTCTCCGGTCATGCGGGCGATACGGGTCAGGGGTGAAGGGCGATAGGGCAGGCGGACAACCAATTGGGCCTCGGCCGGGGAATAGAGCGTCTCCACCAATTGGCGAAAGATCGGCGTCCAGGGCGTACGCACCGGGGCCTGATCCAAGCGCGTGCCCAACTGGCGGTAGATGTCCATGCCGGCGATGTGTCCCATGGTTTTTTTGTGCTCCGACGATGCTCGATCGCTAGAAATGCTAGCTGCGGCACTGGCAACGGTTGCCTTCGCTGGCGCTGCTTTTTGTATCACCACCTTACAGGAAACCCCAAAAAGAGCAGGCTGCCGGCAATCCTTTCGGCTTTCTCTTGCCCTGCGACCGCAAAGAAGAAGTCCTGGCCGGCAACTGTACCCCATTTGTCCCGGCCATGAAATGCTTGATTATGCAGAGCGAGAGCGTATTTTTGTCTCGTAAGCAGCACATCTTCCAGGGCAAATGGCAGCAAGCGAGCCACAACAACGGACCAGCACAAGGAGGACAACCATGAAAGCGATTGGGTACCAGCAATCCCTGCCCCTTGACGATCCCGCATTCCTGCAGGATATCGAATTAGCCGATCCCATGGGCAAAGGGCGCGACCTCCTGGTTGAGGTCAAGGCCGTCTCGGTCAACCCTGTGGATACCAAGGTGCGGAAGCGCATGGCACCGCCAGCCGGAGAATGGAAGGTCCTCGGTTGGGATGCAGCCGGCGTGGTCCGAGCCGTCGGCCCGGAGGTCACTCTGTTCCAAACCGGCGATCGTGTCTGGTATGCCGGCGACCTAACCCGTCAGGGCACCAATGCCGAACTCCATCTGGTGGATGAACGGATTGTCGGCCACATGCCCAAGAGTCTCGACTTTGCCCAGGCTGCTGCGCTGCCGCTGACCACGATCACGGCCTGGGAAATGATCTTCGACAGGTTGGGGCTGCTGCCCGGAAAACGGCCGACCAGTGAAACCCTGCTGATCATCGGCGCCGCCGGAGGCGTCGGCTCCATCATGACCCAATTGGTGCGCCGGTTGACCGGGGTGACCGTAATCGGCAGTGCGTCCCGGCCGGAAACCCAGGCCTGGGTCCGCGCCATGGGTGCCCACCATGTGATCGATCACAGCCGGCCGCTCCACGCTGAGTTGCAGCGGATCGGCTTCAGCGAGGTCAGCCACATCGTCTGCCTGAACCAGACCGATCAGCATTTCCCGCAGATCGTCGAGGCAATCGCCCCGCAAGGCAAGTTCGGACTCATTGACGACCCGGAGACACTTGATGTCACCCTGCTCAAGCGCAAGAGTGTCTCGCTCCATTGGGAATTCATGTTCACCCGGTCGATGTTTCGCACCGCAGACAGAATCGGCCAGCACCTTTTGCTCAACGAGGTGGCGGAACTGGTTGATGCGGGTATTCTCCGCACGACCTTCGGTGAGCATTTCGGACGAATTGAGGCTGCCAACTTGCGCCGCGCCCATGCCTTGATTGAAAGCGGCAGGGCCAGGGGGAAGATCGTGCTCGAAGGGTTCTGAGGGTGAGAGTGCAGCTTTTTAAGGAAATCTTTCGAACCCTTCAGCTGCGGCGTTGAGTCCTGTCGTTTTCTGGCGTTGTTTTTGGCTGCATGCTGTCGCCGAATGCGCTTTGGAGAAGCTGCTTCACGGCGCTTCGGTCGCCTGCGGTCAGCGATACGATTTTTGCGCCGGTGTGCATCAGCGCCAGGGTGAGCCAGGCACTCAGCAAGGCCCCGCCGCAATAAACCATGAGGGCCATGATGTTGGCCAGGGGGACAGACCTGTTTTCCAGCTTGAGATCAAACGCCCTCCCGCCAATGCTCTCAGCCATCTGCTGGATAGGAGCAGTCAGATACGTGGGGGATTTCAGGATGGTGAAAATGAGCTCAAACATATCCATGGCATATTTGAGGCCGATGAGGATAATGGCAAGGCCAAGACAAGTAGCCAGGAGGCTGATGATTTTTTTGATGATTTCCACTGCTGGCACGGGATCCTCTCTTTCGGGTAACATGGTTATCATGTGGATGTCTGCCTCCCTTATTCCAACGCGGGGCAGACTTCCAGTCTATTTCCGGCTTTCAACTTCGTTGTACAGTTCAACGGTAATTTTCTGAGCTAAATTCAATTCTTCCCACGACATATCTTTCAATAAATCATTCCGATTGCTCGCTGCCGCGCTATTGCCTTGGCTCGCTGCAAAGGAGTACCACGCGTATGCGCGTGCCTTGTCAACCTCTGTTCCGGTTCCGGTAGCGTACATGAGTCCGAGATTAGCTTGAGCGAATATATCGCCATGTTTTGCGGCCTGCTTATATAATTCAAACGACTTCGGATAATCCTTATCGCCACCCAAGCCATTGTACAACATAAACGCAAGGTCGTTTTTTGCGCTATAATTGTCTTGGTCAGCCAGCAAACTCAGCCATTTTCTGGCTTCAGCATAATTTTTTTTGGTATCCGTTCCATTGAAATACGCTTGACCGAGAATATACAAAGACTCGGGCGAATGCTTGCCCTTTTCCGCAGCTTTGAGGAGCCATTTGAAACCTTTTTGCCGATCTTGCAGCACGCCTTGTCCTTTGTACAGCTTGATACCGGCACGCAGCTGCGCATCAGGGTCACCTGATGCTGCGGCCTTAATTTCCGATTGAAATTTCATGGCCTCTTCTGCCTGCTTCGTCTCGGTACTCATCTCCGGGGCTAGCGGTGGTTTCGGTGTCTTTGCGGGAAGCGTCATCGGAGGCTTTACCGGAAGGGGCACATTAAAATGTGATTTTTTTTCCGGTTGTTTTGAGTCGGTCTTGTTCTCCGTCGGCTCGGGTGAAAGGTAGACGGAAAATGTCTGCGTCGGCTTTTTAACCGGTTTCCGAACTTTTTTAACTTGGCGCTCTTTTTCCACGGCCTCGTTTTCTTCAAGCCACTTTTCGATGCGTTGAACGTCGCTCTTCTCAACAGCTGTGTCCGTAGCACTGGTTTCCTGAGACGGACCAGGCGGTGTTGCGGTTTGAGGGCTAATTTTTTTCTTTGGCTTCTTTTTTTCAGACGTTTTCTTTTCTGATTGATTCTTTTCTTCTGTTTCCGCTCTATTTTGAATGCTTGGCTGCATTTGTTTCGAGCCACTTGGCTGCTCAAAAGAAGACCCTGAAGTCGGTGTTTCGTCTGGAGTTTCAGAAAAAAGGTCCGCCGCCTGAGCAGTGACGGTTTTTAGTGCAAAGAAAACGCTGAAAATGAAGAGATTGAAAGAATTTTTCATGGTACTCAATCAGCAGATTCAATTTTGAAGTGCAGAAGCTGATGGCGGCATGGAGGAGTTCACCTCTGCCCGAATAACATATCTGAGGAAGTGGCCGATATACCGCACCTTTCGTGGATAGTGGTTCAGTCCATCGCCCACTCCTTGCACTTGCTCCTTGGTTGGGTCGTCCGGCAAGAGTTTTTCAGGGGGGAAACCGAGTCAGTCAGGGGTGAAGAGAGCGCCTTTACTTGCCCTTTCTGGCGCGAAGAGTGACTAGGAATAAAGCCGGAAAACAACGTGTTGGCACACTCATTCCGGCTGGACCGGGTGGCCCCCCTCGTCACACCTCGGGCGCTGGCCGGACATCATTCAGGGAAAGAGCCGGAATGACTCCGATTTGGTCTCAGTATATTGCCCATGAATGAATTTGACAATGGTTGCTTGGTAAGAGTCAGTTTCCTCCAAGAATGTAGCCAATGGATGTCTGGTCGCGTGATCAACGCTGACTCTTTGAACCGAAAGAAAAAGATCGAAGAACAGTGGAGTGCATCAAAGCCATCAGGAAAAGACGCTGGAGCGCCGCTCCAGAGGGGGTAAGGAGGGGGGTGTGCGGTCAGCGTTAACGTGCCCCGGAGGTTACGGGAAATTTCCATTTTCCATTGATAGTACTTAGTATGATGACCGGAAATAGCGGTGTTCTAAAAGGTGGGCAGTCTTTCGGCCGGCAGGTTATTTCGCCGGTTATGCAAAACGAAAAATTCGTTCGTAGTGAAAATGTACGGAATTAATCTCTAAATATATCAATAGGCGGCAGAAAATGGATAGAGTTGAATACCAAACAATCATAATCCAAGATCTACTAAATTTAAACAAATCAGGGGAGCTGGACCTGGCCCCATGGTATCAACGCAGGAGTGTATGGGCACCTGCACAAAAATCTTATCTGATAAACACTCTTTTAGAACAAAAGCCTATACCAGCTATATATGTAAGACATTCACTTGACCTGGAACAATCAAAAAGCCTTAAAGAGGTCGTTGATGGACAACAGCGTTGCAGGAGTATTATTGGTTATTGCTCTGATGAGTTTCCAGCTACACACCCAAACCACGACAAAAAAATAAAGTTCTCAAATTTAAAAAGAGATGAACAGCAGAAACTTCTTCTTACAGCCATCCCAGTCGGTTACCTTCTAGGGGCTAATGATGGAGACGTGATAGATATTTTTGGTCGAATAAATTCGATTAGCAAATCACTAAATGCACAAGAAAAAAGAAACGCAGCGTTTAGCGGAGAAATGAAACAATTTTGTCTTAAGCAAGCATCCTCAAGGATTCATTTTTGGCGCAACTATGGAATATTCACTGCGAATGATATTGCCAGAATGAATGAAACACAGTTTGTTGCTGACTTGGTTTATAACCTTATTAATGGTCTTTCTGATTATTCATCAACAAAATTAGACACTCTTTATAATGAGAATGAAGAGTCGTTTGAACGTGGAAGTGAAGTTGGTTTACGTTTAGATAGAGTCTTTGACTTAATTGCAAGTCTTCCTCCAGAAAGAATATCTGATACTATTTTTAAGCGCTCTCCAATTTTATTATCATTAATTATAGTAATTGATTCTGTCAATCCTAACAAGAGTAAACTTGAAAAGGCTATGTTGGAAATAGATGAAAGGTTTAATTCTGAAGAAAATATAACTGAAGATGACAAGAAATTTATAGATGCATGCAGTGCGTCAACTCAAAGAATAGTCCAGAGAAAAATTAGAGACGAATACATTCGAAAATTCTTTTGAAATATGGCTACTCCGAAGTTAAGTATTACACTTAGAAACTCCATAGCGTCAATTGATAAACTGCAAAGATATAAGCTGGAATCAGAGTCATTAGAGGCAAAATATCAGCATTTTATTTCTGAAATGATAATGCTGAGATTGTTTTCGATATTCGAAGATGGTGTTGCCGAGTTAGCATATAAACTTGCTTCTGGCGCGAGCTATACAAATGGAAATTTGCCCTCACTGACTCAACAGGCCGGCTCAATGTTAGGTGCACGCGGCTTGTTTCTTAACTACGGTCGCAGCGGGTGCATCCGAAGTTTATGGTCAATAAGCAACCGCTTGCTTAGTGAAAACTTGCTTGTTCTTTTATGTATTTAATTGCATTTTTAAGTTAAAATATTGGTCACTTATGGTATAATATCTTCAACATAGGAGATGTGACC
>JBBQCO010000064.1:0-17767 GCA_038318785.1 Desulfobulbales bacterium
TTGTGGAGGAAGGGGTTCCATTCCTAGGGATTGACAATATTCATGTTGAGAATTTCGTTCCAATTTTCCGTCGATTTGTTTCGAAAAGAAAATTCAGAGAGTTGAGTAAGTACGCGGTAAAACCGAGAGATGTTGTTATTACAATCATGGGTACCGTAGGACGGTGTGCTCTAGTCCCCAATTATATCGATAACGCCCTGTCATCAAAACATTTATGGGCCATGACTTTTGACCAGGAAAAAGTTGTGCCTGAGCTCATATGCTGGCAACTTAATTCTGCGGATTGGGTTAAATCCTGGTTCAGGAGAGAAACACAAGGCGGTATAATGGATGCCATTCAATCAAAAACATTAAAGACGCTTAGATTGCCGATTCCGTCCCCACAGGAGCAAAAGAGAATATTCGAGCGCTACAATGCTATCAAGATAACGATTGAATCCGAACGAGATAATCTAGAAAAATTACAAAAACAAAAATCCGGCCTCATGCACGATCTCCTCACCGGCAAAGTCCCAGTCACCATCGCCCCAGCGGAAACTGCCCATGTCTGAGTACACCGAGGTCGAGCAGCCGTTTCTGCACCAGTTGGCCACCCTGGGCTGGACAATATTCGACCAAGGCCCGGAGATCCCGCAAGACCCAAACAAGAGCCTGCGCCAGAACTTCCGCCAGTGGCTTCTGCCCGAGGTCTTTGCTCGGGCGGTTGGCAAGATTAACACCACCAACGCCGGGGCCAACTGGCTGACCGACAAACAATTGCAGGACCTGCACGACCAGATTCTCCGCCAACCCAACCGCACCCTGCTGGAGGCCAACGAGGCCATTCAAAAACTGCTCTTCAAGGCTCAGGTCGATGTCAACGAGGTTACCGGAGAACAGGATCCGGTGGTGCAGCTCATTGACTTCGCCAACCCCGGAAACAATCAATTCCACGCTATCAACCAGTTCCGGATCGATACGCCGGGCTGCGTCAAGCAGTTCATCATCCCGGATATCGTCCTCTTTGTGAACGGCATCCCCCTGGCGGTGGTGGAGTGCAAGAAGGGCGGGCCGACCTGCGCCAACCCCATGGAAGAGGCCTTTGCGCAACTGCAGCGCTATATGAACCGGCGTATTGCCACCAGTCAGCATGGCCTCAAAGAGGGCGAGCCGCGCCTCTTCCATACCAATCTGTTGCTAATCCGCAGCGAAGGGCTCAAAGCCGACTTCGGCACCATCACCTCCGGGGTTGAGCATTTCTTTCCCTGGAAAACGCAATGGCCGCAGGCAGACACCACCGCCGAGGGGCTGAACCCGCAGCAGCAGATGGTTGCCGGGATGCTGAATAAACACAACCTGCTGCAGATCCTGCGAACTTCGGCGGTCTTCATGGATACCGACAGCGGCCCGCGCATTAAGGTGGTGTGCCGGTATCAGCAATTCCGGGCGGCGGGCAAGATCTGCGACCGGCTGCGCCACGGCACGAACCAAGCGGAAAGGAGTGGGGTGGTCTGGCATACCCAGGGGTCGGGCAAGTCCCTGACCATGGTCTTTGTGGCGCGGATGATGCGGACCTCGAAGGATCTGCACGATTTCAAAATCGTGCTGGTCAACGACCGCATCGACCTGGAGGACCAGCTGAGCAAGACCGCGACCCTGATCGGCGGCCGGGTCAATATCATCGAAAGTGTTGGGGAGCTGCGCCATCAGCTTGCTCCCGACAGCTCTGATCTCAACATGGTGATGATCCATAAGTTTCAGCAGCGGGAAGAGAGCTTAAGTTTAAAGGTGGCCGAGGCCCTGGGCACCTATCTGGCCATCCCGTCGGGCAAGAGCTTTGGCGTGGTCAATGCTTCGGAGCGCATTCTCCTCATGATCGATGAAGCGCACCGCACTCAAGGGTCTGACCTGGGCGATAACATCTTCGAGGCCTTTCCCCATGCCGTGCGGATCGCCTTTACCGGCACGCCGCTGATCACCGAGCGCCATGGCGAGAGGAAAACCAGCAAACGCTTTGGCCAGTATATCGATACCTACCGGCTGATGGATGCGGTCAACGACGGCGCCACCCTGCAGATTCTCTACGAAGGCAAAACCGCCGATACCGCCCTTTACGATAAACACGGTTTTGAAACCGCCTTTGAGGATCTGTTCAAGGACCGCAGCGAAGAAGAACTACTGGTTATCAAGAAGAAATACGGCGCCACCGGCGATATCCTGGAGGCGGAGCAGCGGATCAAGGCGATTGCCGTGGACCTGGTGGATCATTACATCAGCCATATTCTGCCCAACGGTTTCAAGGCCCAGGTGGTCTGCCATTCCAAATTGGCGGCCCTGCGTTATCAAGCGGCCATTGAGCAGGCCCTGCGGGATCGCTTAGCCCGGGCCAAGGCAAAACCGCAACCCGATGAGGAACTGATCAAAAAAATTGCCTTTTTAAAGGCGGCGGTGGTGGTCTCCGGTGATGGCACCAATGAGGCCGCGTATCTGACGGTGGCCCGCAGGCAGGCCAAGGAATGGGATGCTGTGGCTAATTTCTGCCGACCCTTTGATTGGGACGACCCGGATAAGCATTACACGGGGATCGCCTTTCTGATCGTCTGCGATATGCTGCTCACCGGCTTTGATGCGCCGATTGAGCAGGTTATGTACCTTGATAAAAAAATCCGGGAACACACCCTGCTGCAGGCCATTGCCCGGACCAATCGGGTCAAGACCGGCAAAAAACGGGGCTACGTGGTGGACTATATCGGCCTGGCCAACCATCTCACCGAGGCCCTGACCCTGTATGCGGCCACCGATGAGCAAGAAGAGCTGGCGGCTGGCTTGAAAAATATCACCTCGGAAGTGCCGGTTTTGGAAGAGCGCTACCAGCGCCTGCTGCACTTGTTTGCCGAGCACAAGGTGCGCCACCTGGCCGAGTTCGTCGAGGGGAAGTTACCCGGAGTAGAGGCCGATGCCGCGGTGGTGCATGCGGCGGTTACCTTGTTGAAGGATGAAAAAATCCGGGCCGACTTTGAGGTGTATTTGAAGAAATTTTTACTGAGCATGGATATTATCCTGCCGCACCCGGCCGCTCATCCCTACCGGGTGCCGGCAAAACGATTCGGCTATATTTTACGGGTCACCCAAGAGCGTTACAAAGATACCAGCTTGAGCCTGGGCGATGCGGGCCAGAAGGTGAAAGACCTGATCAACGCCCATTTGATCAGCCTGGGCATCAACCCCAAGGTGCCGCCGGTGGAGCTGCTGGCCGATGATTTTATTGAGAATCTCAACAAACACGCCGCCGGTAATCTTGAGGCCAAGGCCAGCGAAATGGAGCATGCCATTCGCAAACATTGCACGGTCCATCATGATGAAGATCCGGCTTTTTATAAGAGCTTGTCGGAGAAGGTTGAGCATCTGATCGGCCAACATCATGACCAGTGGGAACTGCTGGCCGAGGCGTTGGAGAATCTGCGGGTCGAGGTGGTTGCAGGTCGCACTATCGGGGAAGAGGGGATGAGCAAGGAGGCCACCACCTTTTATGCCCATATCGCCAACGAGGCCTTTGTTGACGGCAAGGTCCCCCAGGCGGCCAGGGCCAGCATGAAGGTCTTGATGGAGGCGATTGTCGACACCCTGCAGGACAGTATCGGCAGCATTGATTTCTGGATCAATGCCGATAAACAGAAGAAGACCCGGAGCGAGATCAAAACCGCTTTGATGCTGACCGGCATTGACGAGCTCAAAGAAAACCGGGAACGGGTGGCGGTGGAAATTATGAAGCTCGCGAAAAATCGCCACGAGGCCTTGCTCAAGGGGAGCCCCGAATGAACACCCGACGCATCCGGGATATTGAGTACCAACTCTTGCCCGGCACCGACCGAAAGACCACGGATATTGTCATTGAGCGCAATGGCCTGGTGATTGTCCACCCGCCAATCGGCATCAGCCCGGAACAGGTGGATGCTGTGGTCGAAAGCAAACGGATGTGGATCTACCGAAATTTGGCGGAGTGGCGCGATTTGAACGCCACGGCGGTGGTGCGGGAATGGGTGAATGGGGAATCCTTTCTCTACCTGGGCAGTTCGTACCGGTTATCCCTAGTCTCCGAGCAAGCTGTTGATCTCCAGCTCAAGGATGGCCGTTTCTGCCTGCGACGCGCACTGATCGAGCAGGGGGGAGAAGGTGCGGCCAGGATGGCCTTTGAAGCCTTTTATTCCGCAAAAGGTGAACAACGCATCCGGGAGCGCGTTGCCTTGTTTGCGCCCAAGGTGGGAGTTCGCCCATCGGGGACCGTGGTTAAAGATCTGGGCTTTCGCTGGGCCAGCTGCACCGTGGGTAATTCGCTTTCGTTCCACTGGAAGTGCATGATGGCACCGCCAAAGATCATCGATTACATGGTGGTTCATGAGTTGTGCCACCTGCGCCAGAGGAATCATTCCGCTGCTTTTTGGAATGAGGTGGATAAGGTTATGCCCGATTACCTTGAAAGGAAAAATTGGTTGAAAAAGCACGGTGCCGGGCTGGATTTGTGAATGCATCACCGGTGGACACCCCTGGCACTGCAGCCGTTTCTTTATTACCGGCCTGATATGCTGATGGAGAACAGGTCCTTTACCTGGTCATTCCAACTGAGGCGGAATACCTTTTGCTGTGGTGGCTAAGGATTACCCAAACTCTCCTTTCTCTTCTGACCAACAAAATTTTCCCCCTGAGCCCTATCTTTCTTTTTCTTGTCGATGGTATAATTAATCGATGAAGAGGGCCAATTGCTGACCTGATCGAAACAGGGAGGAAGGTATGGTGCTTACAGCGAGCGGAAGTCCCGCGCAGGATCGAAGAAGATGGGCAGTTCTAAGTATTGTAATGCTGTTGATCCTCTGGCAACCGGCAATACCTGCAGCATCAGGTTTCCGGATTACCAATCAATCACTTGGGGCTGTTGGTTTGTCCGGGGCGCACACAGCTTTTACACCAGGGCCGGATTCCAGCTACTACAACCCTGCCAACATCAGCTTCCTGCCGAATCAATGGCAGATGGAAACATCATTAACATTCCTGCAATTACCGAGTATCGAATATGAGGATAATCGGGGAGCCACGCTGAACGGCACTTCGGAGCGCGAACTCTTTTACATGCCGCTGCTCCATTTGACTTCCCCACAATATGGCCACTTACGGTACGGATTTTCCCTGACCTATCCCTTTGGGTTGTCTAAGCAATGGAAACAGCCATTTCCTCGGGCTTACGCTGAAAAATTCTCCTTGTTCACCATAGAAGCAAATCCTTCTCTTGCCTATGAAACCAGCGATTGGCTCAGTATTGGTGGTGGGCTACGAGTAGTGTACGGGAAAGGTGAAGTGGAAAACGAAATCGGGGTTCCACCATCACCCATCACTCTGCATCGTTCTTCGGAAGGAACCGACACACAACTTGGCTATAATCTGGCGTTTTCCCTAAGGCCGATTAAGCAATGGTCTTTAGCCGCCACCTATCGTTCCGAGGTCAATTTGGACTTAAGTGGCGACAGCGATTTTCAGGCTTTGGCTGGGGCAGTGCCAGTAGACACCTATTCAGGCAGTGGGGATGTCGGGATTTCGCTGCCTGCGGTCCTCAGTTTAGCGACCGCTTACACCTTTGATCGACTTACGGTTGAACTGGCATGGGATCGAACTTTTTGGTCTTCCTTCAAAGAATTGGATTTTGTCTACGATCAAAGTTTCCAGTCCCCGCCATTTGCTGTTTTTGACAATGTTATCAGTAAAAACTGGGACGATACCGATGCCTATCGAATCGGTCTCACCTATGACTGGAATGATCGCTGGACCACCACCCTCGGTTTTGCCTATGACCGGACACCGGTTCCTGCCAACACTTTGGGCTTTGAGTTACCGGATGCTGACGCGATGATCTATTGCACAGGTATCCGTTACCGGTCTTCGGCTGCGACGGAATGGGGCCTTTCTTACATGTATCATCGTACTCGCAGCCGTTCGGTGAGCGCTGACGCTGATGCCAATACGTCAGGCATTGACGGCAAATTTACCGAGGGCGGCGCTCATGCGGTGACCCTTGGTGTGATTACCACCTTTTGATTGGGATCAATTCGCGAGAGGATTTTCTGAGATGGGGCAGTGCGTTGCTCAGCGCCCGAATTTCCAGGGAACAAGCATCGGCACCTCCCGGCAGTAAGACAGGTAGGGCTCGCCTAAACTCTTCCGCAGTTTCCTCTCTTCGAGCAGGGCGCCAACGATCAAGTAGGCAGAGAGAATAGACCTCGTGACAAGGGTGACATCGGTGAGTGCCGGCAACGACCAGAGCAGGGCTATGCCGCCACTGTACCAGGGGTGGCGGACATAGCGGAGGATACCGGTCTTCCGGAATGCCGGCGGGACGCTTGCATGGCCGGTTCGATAATCGTGCCACTGGCGAAGGCCGAGGAAGGTCTGCAGGTCATAGACGCGCAGACCGCCAACGAACAGCACTAGGGCATAGAGCAAGAGCATCCATTGAACGCCTCGCAGCCAATGGGGGGGCACACCGAATGGTTGTTGCGGCAGGGTGGCCGTGAACCAGAGCAGCGGCACAAGAGTGCAAAGGGAAAAGCAGACATAGCCGAGCCGGTAAAACCCGAGCCAAAGGCCTCCCCGATGATCAAACCATCGCTTAACAGAGGTGGAGATCAGCAGACTATGCAAGGTGCACCAACCCAGCCAAAAAATAATCAACAGGAGCATTACCGTTGCTCGCTCCCAGGGGCATTCGTCACCTGGTTCTTTTCTCGAGTTTTCAATCCACCCTTACTCATTGCGAAAATCCCGCAGAATATGAGCGTGGTGCATTTCATCCTCCATTGCCACTGTATGGCAGACCGCGCAGTTGCGGTTTGAACCCAAGGGCAAGGGGTTGTGTTGATACTGGAGAGGCTGCAGGGCATTCAACTGTGCGCCGTCGAGATTTTCCGCCGGGTAGAGCGCATGCGGGCTGGAGTGACAGGCCGCGCAGAACAGGCGACCGCTCTCGTCGGTGCGGTGACGGTAAAGACTCTGCTCATCTTTGGTCCAGGTGTTGGTGACTGTGTCGGTCTCCGGGGGCTGGTAATCGACATGACAGTGAAGGCAGTCGGGTTGATTGATCCATGGCTTGCGTGGCGCGATTTTGTCTAAACTTTTTGAAGAGTTGGGTGTCAGATGCGCCATGAGTTCGTTGACTTGGCCCTTGCCCTCTTGCTGCTCATGTCGTAACAAGCCCAAGGCATGATCTTCGATGCCGCCATGGCAATTGGTGCAGTCCAAGCCAACAGCGGTATGGATATCGCGGAGGCCGCTGGTGGCGCCCGTGGGCGAGGAGGGATGGCAGAAAGCGCAGGCCTCAGCCCCTCTCCCCCGGAGATAGTTGGCGTGAAACCCGTGGATCGATGCAGAAAGATTGAGCCTGGCCTTGTCGCCTTCGGCTCGGAACAGTGGATCGGCATGGCAGGATTGGCACCTAATCGCCTTACCGCTCAGGGCGGCGGGCAATAGAGCGGTGGCACTGAAACGGTCATGGGTCTCGAGGATGTTCAGCGCTGTTGCTCGACTCAAGCCAGCCCGATCATTCAGCCCTCCGGAGCCGCCGTGGCAGTTGCTGCAGCCCATCTCCGCGGGGACAGGCGCTACCGCCTTGGTTGTGGCCAGGAGAACATCGTTTTCGTCTCTCGCTTCGATGGTGACCACCGGGTAGGGATCGAACCCTTGTTTTGAGACGAAGAACAGAGCTTTTTCTTCGGTTGCAAATACATCTTCTTCCGGCATCATAACGCCGGAGAGCGCTGTTTTTTCATCTGCACCAGCAAACCCATCCTCCATTTGATAGCTAAGGGTGACGCCTTGATTGACGATTTCCGGGGTCTCGCCCCGTTGGATTAATTGCGCTTGCAGGGTATTGCCTGGCGGGATAAGCGAAAGCAAACCCTTGACCTCGGCAACGGAGTGCATGCCCAGGGGACTCCAGGCAAGAAGGACGAATTGATCAGTCTTGGGATCAAAGGGCGGGATCTCCACCTTTTTTTCCGCACGTTGTACCGGGGTGGGGTCACTGCGGCCGTTGAGGCCGTGGGCGATAAAAGTGGCCAGTGCTCCGCGTTCCTTGACCGATCCGGTGAAAGGTGGCATGGCGCGGTGGAAGATATGCAGACCACTGATCATGGCGTCAAGGCCGCTCGGCGTGTAAGGAGCGGTCAGTTTTTTGATGTCCCGCATGGGCCCGTCGATGGCGTGGCAGGACAGACAGAGCAGGTTATACAACTCCCGGCCAGCCGCTCGTTTGTTGGTTTCGTTGATTTCCTGGTTGCGCGTCCACTTGGCTGTCCGCAAGAGACCTTCAGACTGGAAGCGGGTCGCATCTTTTGTGAGGATCGAGGTCGAATACATGAAATCGCGGATAATATAGGGACGCCGGCCGCCCTCGCGGATGAATTCGAAACAGCCCATGTAGATCTGGCCGAGAAGCAGGAGCAGGACAGCCAGTGATCTGCTCAAACCTGCCGGTAAGCGGATGGCCAGCAGCAGGCCGCCCAGCACCAGAACCGGTGAGCACAGGAAAAAGCCGTCGACGAAGAGCCGCATCGACGGCATACGGGCAAAGATCATTTGTTGCAATTCGGGCGGAAGCGCAGCCCGGTACCAATATCCGGAGGCAACGAAAAACAGAAAGGGCAGCAGCAGCCAGCGGGCGCAGAATCGGACCATGGTGATCCGCAGGTGGGCATCCTTGATCCAGGTCGCGGTCACCAGGCCGAACAGCCCGGCGATGATCAGGGCAAAAAAAGTACGGAAAAAAAGCGAAGGCCAGAAGCTTGGGTTGAAAAATCCCGACCAGAAGTTGGAATCCTGGAGCCAGTTGCCGGGGGTGAGCATGAAGCCGATGATGCCGTTGATAAGAAAGAGCGACATCCAGGCCGAACCAAAATAGATCCAGCCGATCAGTTGGTGCCGGCGATGCTCCATCCGGCCGAAGGTGTAATAATAGAGAAAGAGGGACACGATCTCGATGAGAAAGAAAACCCATTCCGAGGCCCAGGCGAAGACAAAGGTATGGATCAGGATCGAGGTGGCCGCAGGGTTAAGCAGGGAGATGATGAACCAGATGCCGACACCGCTCATGGAGCCGGCCACCATGGTGATCAGGAGGAAGAAGCGGGCATGCTTGCGGACATATGCAAGAATGTCCGGATTGTTTTCCCGATGGGCTTTGCGTTCGGCCAGGACCAGGAAAAGTCCGCCGCCCACTGCGAAATGGGAGATGTAGACGTGGAAGACGGCAATCAGGATGACCAAAAGTCCGCCGCCAAAAAAATCGAGCTGCCAGACCGGGTAGTTCATAGGTGCACCTCGCCCTCTTCTGTACAGGATCTTCGGGCGAACCGTATCATCCAGACGATCAAGGCCAACCCCGCCACCAAAAAGACGAGGAAGAAGAAAAGGGGCGAGTACGCTGGACTCATAGGCAATTGCGAGACCGAAAACCAGGGGGCCAGCAGGGCAGTACGCAGCAGACTGCGGGCCAGGATCATCAGGGCCACCGTGGCCAGTATGCAGACGATCGCCGGCATGACGCGGGAGGCTAACCCAAAGATGATAGCCGGCGCGGCAAGCACGATGCCGCCACCCAAAGTCACTAACAGGAGCAGGCCGGTGGCGGTTGAGGTGGTGAGTATTTCTTTGGGCAGGGCCACGAGAAACCAAAGCCCGATGGCGAAGTTGAGCATTGTCGCATAACTGAACCAGCGGCAACCGTATGTCACCCAGGGGCCAGCGCCCTGATCACCCTTTTTTTGTTTCCAGTGAAAAAAGAGGGCAATGGCCAAACCGCCAACAGCCACCGCAGACACCATGAAGTGGAGATAACGGGGCAGGAGCATGGGGTCGGCAAGGTTGAGTAGAAGACCGTGGGGTTGGTCGAAAAAGCGAGTCCAGCTTGTTGGCGCCTGCATCATGCTGATGTTGTTGGCAAAGAAAAAAGCAATGGCCAGCAGCAGGAGGGTGATCAGGCCAGAGACCAGCAGTTGGCTGCTCCCCAACTGCGCATACCGGTATTTATAGACATACGCGAGAGCATAGGCACCGGCAAGCAGGGCGACTATCGACAACCAGAAGACCGCCATGAGAATAGAACTGGCATAGATGAAGTGGCCGAACAAGACCTGAACAAAAAGCAGCGGGGCTACTCCAAAATTGACGGCAAAGGCGATGGCAAAGGGCAGGTTGCCGGAGATGACCTCGGTACAGGGTGTTGTTTGGGCCTTTCGGCGGAAGTGGCTGACGAAAGCGATGAAGGCGGTGCCGAGCATCACGTTCATCAGGAGGATATGAAGGAAAAAGGTGAGGAGCAAAAAGAACTGAAACCAGCCCCAGGAAACGGGGATGGCGTCCGGGGTGGGGATGAGCGCGGCGGAATCCATGCAGGCTTCCATTGGTGCTGAAGAATCACCGATTCCGGGGCCGGGCAAGGAAATACGGATCTCACCCGACGGGATCGAGGGAATGTCGAGGAACTGAAGGGGGTCGTATTGGGGGCGTTACCCAAGCCCTTTTATGTTTTTTTCTCGTTGTCCTCGGGGAAAAGAATACATTTTTCCGGACAAAAGGCCGCCGCTTGACGAAGAGCCTCGGTAACCTTTTGGTCGGGGTCGATCAGTTCGGCCTTGCCGGTCAGTGGATCAAGAAGGAAAACATCGGGACACATTTCGCAACAGGTCGCGCAGCCGCTGCAAAGGTAGCTGTCAATAATGATGGCGTTCATCGGTGGATGCGGGAAAGAAACTCAGCAGCCGCACCCTGAAAAAGCTTCCTTGGTGAAATTTTTGTCCGGCTCGATCGGGTATTCGCCGGTGAAGCAGGCTAGGCAAAAATGGTCGCGGGGCAGGCCGGTGGCCTCCACCATCCCTTCGACGCTGAGATAGGTGAGGGAATCCAGCCCCAGATAATCACGGATGCCCTCAACGGTGTTGCCAGTGGCGACTAACTGGTCGCTGCAGGGGAAGTCGATGCCGTAGTAACAGGCATGACGGGTGGGCGGACAACTGACCACCATGTGGATCTCCGCGGCCCCAGCCTGGCGCAATGACTTGACCCGGCTGCGGCCGGTGGTGCCCCGGATGATCGAATCCTCGACAATGATCACCCGCTTACCTTTCAACAGTGACCGGACCGGGTTGAGCTTGACCCGGACAGAAAAATCGCGCATCGACTGGGTCGGTTGAATGAAGGTGCGGCCGACGTAGTGGTTGCGGATCATCCCCATCTCCAAGGGGATACCCGAGGCTTTGGAATAGCCGATGGCCGCATAATTCCCCGAATCGGGAAAGGGCATGACGAAATCCGCCTCGATCTTAGCCTCCGTGGCCAGGATCTCGCCCATCCGCTTGCGGGCGGCATAGACGTTGAAGCCAAAGACATCGCTGTCGGGCCGGGCGAAATAAACATGCTCGAAGATGCAGTAACTTTTCTGCGCCGGGGCCCAGGGGAACAGCGAGGTGAGTCCCTGCTCGTTGATGATCAGCACCTCCCCCGGTTCGACCTCTCGCAGGTATTCGGCCTCGATCAGATCCAGGGCGCAGGTCTCGGAGGCCACCACATAGGCGCCGTTGTCAAGCACGCCGAGACAGAGCGGGCGGAAGCCATTGGGATCGCGGACGGCGATCATGGTATCCGGGGTCATGAGTAAAAGCGAGTACGCCCCCTGGATACAGGAGAAGGTGGTTTTGATCGCTTCCTGCAGCCCCCGGTCCATGTGGCGGGCCATCAGATGGATGACGATTTCGCTATCCATGGTGGTCTGGAAGATCGAACCCTGCTGCTCCAGGTGTCGCCGCAAGGCAATGGAATTGACCAGATTGCCATTGTGGGCGACGCTGATCGGCAGTCCTTTGTGGGTGGCTAAAAAGGGTTGGGTGTTGATGATGTTCGATTCGCCGGTGGTGGAATAGCGGACATGACCAGTGGCCAGATGGCCGGGAAGGCGTTGCAGGGTGCGTTCGTTGAAGACATCGGCAACCAGTCCCATCTCCTTGTGGATAAGAACTTTTTTGCCGTCTCCAGCCACAATGCCGGCGCTTTCCTGGCCGCGATGCTGGAGGGCGTAGAGGCCAAAATACACGAGCTTGGCGGCATCCTGGTGACCGAAAACCCCGCAGATACCACACTCATGCCTGGGTTTTACCGCGAGTTCTTGTTCCGGTACGTACGTGTTCATATCCATTGCCTACAATATTGTCAGGATGCGCCAAAAAATCGAAAGGCACAAAGAACGTTTCCTTGTGCCTGTACTTTTGTCGATCCAGCGATCTTTAAGAAGAATATGTACAACCAGATTACACGTTTTTTTTCAACAAAATATCGGGTATTCTCGCAGATTATTGCACCAAGTGCCACCGATCCACCTTTTCCAGGCGAAAGAGAGTGAACTCCACACCCATTAAACTGACCGCAACTGTTAAGGCTGCGGGCTGAGCCGCCAAATTGGGCCCGGGGGACCTGGGCCGGATACTGTGTGGACTTGACCTGCCGCGTGACCCCAATCTGCTTGTGGGGACGGAAACCTGCGATGACGCCGGGGTCTATCGCCTCAACGACAGCACGGCTTTGATCCAGACCCTGGATTTTTTCACCCCCATTGTCGACGATCCCTATGATTTTGGCCGGATTGCCGCCGCTAACTCCTTGTCGGATGTCTACGCCATGGGCGGCAGGCCACTCCTGTGCATGAATATTCTGGCCTGCCCGGTCAAAACCATGGACCCATCGGTATTCCGGCAAGTGGTGGAAGGCGGCTTGGCAAAGATCAGGGAAGCAGGGGCACTCCTGGTTGGTGGCCATTCCATCGAGGACCAGGAATTGAAATACGGCCTGTCGGTGACCGGGTTGGTGCATCCGGACCGGGTGCTGCTGAATGGCGGCGCCAGGGCGGGTGATGTCCTGCTCCTCACCAAACCCTTGGGAACGGGCATCCTGTCAACGGCAATCAAGGGCGGTCTGGCCGGTACGGAAACGCAGCGGCAGTTGGTGGAATTGATGGCGACCCTCAACCGGATGCCCATGGAAATACTCAACGAGAACGAGGGCATGCGGGGAGGCGTGCACGGGTGCACCGACATCACCGGCTTTGGTCTCTTTGGCCACCTCCATGAGATGGCCGAAGCCTCCGGGGTATCCATCCATCTTGACAAGGCGGAATTGCCGATTTTGCCGGAGGTCCGCGATTTTGCCGATATGGGGATCATCCCTGAGGGCGCCTACCGCAATCGGAGCTATTACAGCCAGTGGGTCCGCTCCGGGCTGCCTGAAATGGATTCCTTGGAGATGATCGGCTACGATCCGCAGACCTCGGGCGGATTATTGCTGGCGCTGGATCGGGATGTGGCGATAGGGTTGCTTGAGATATTGCAGCAGCGGGGCTATGGACCGGAATGCCGGATCATCGGCGAGGCCAGGTCAACCGATCCGGGGCTGGTCTGCATCGATTGAGGATGGTTGAGCCCTCAGCAGGACCCCTCGGTCATCAGGGCAATCAAGAGCCGGGTCAGATCGACCATGTCCTGTAGCTCCACCTGTTCCCGGGTGGAGTGAACATTGGTCATGCCGGTGGCGATAATCGCCGTAGCCAGGCCGTGGCCATTGAAAATATTGGCATCACTGCCGCCACCCGCCTTTTCATAAGTCAACTCCATGCCGATTGATCGGGCGGCGGCATCCACCCGCCGGAGCACCTGGTCTTCCCGAGAAAGTCGCATTATCGGGAAATCCTGACGGACCTCGACGCTCACCGAGGGCATTCCCTTGGCCGAACCGGTTGGGTCGGTCCAGGCGGCCACCGTACTCTTGAAAATCTCCCGGATTTCGCCAGTGACGCGCTCCAATTTTTCCATCGAATGACTGCGCACCTCGCCTTTGATCACCACCATTTCCGGAACGATGTTCGAGGCGGCGCCGCCGTTGATGGTGCCGAAATTGGCGGTGGTTTCTTCGTCAATACGTCCACTGGGGACCTTGGCCAGGGCCTGGGCCGCGAGGATCAGCGCGCTCACACCCCATTCCGGATGGAGTCCGGCATGGGCGGCAACGCCATTGACGGTGATGGTCAGCCGGTTGGCAGCTGGCGCGTGGGTGATCACTCGGGCAAAACCGCTGGAATCAAGGGCGTACCCCTCTTTGGCCTGGACCAGGTTTGGATCCAGGGCCTTGGCCCCAACGAGACCTATCTCCTCGCAGGTGGTGATAACAAACTCAACCGGGCGATGGGCCCGTTTAGTTTCCCGCAGGAGCTGCATCGCCTCGATGCAGGCAACGATCCCGGATTTGTCGTCGCTGCCCAGGATGGTGTCGCCGGCGCTGGTGAAAAGATCACCGATCCGTTTGACTCGCACGCCCTCGGCAGGTTGCACCGTGTCCATGTGGCAACTGAAAAAGATCGGCACGACGTCAAGGTCGCCGGCAAAGCGGATGATCAGATTGCCGCATTCCGAACCGGTGCGGTTGCTCGAATCGTCTTCAATAATTTCTAGGGCGCCAAGTTCGCGGAAAATCTGCTGCAAACGCTGCGAGATGCGGCCCTCCCGGCGGGAAGGGCTGTCGATTTCGCAGAGTTCGGTGAAATTGGCTGCCAAGCGCTCTCTATTCACTTCCATAATCTGACCTCACAAGGACGACGGCGTGGGCGGCGATGCCCTCGCCCCGGCCGGTGTATCCCATTTTTTCGGTGGTGGTGGCTTTGATGTTGATGGCTTGCGGGGCAACCTGACAACAGCGGGCGAGGTTGGCCTGCATCGCTGCAAGATGCGGTGCCAGCTTGGGGCGCTGACAGACGATGGTGAGATCGGCGTTGCCCAGGTGATAATGCCGCGCGGCCATCAGTTGGCACACATGGGTGAGCAACAGCAGGCTGTCGATGCCTTTGTATTGCTGGTCGGAGTCGGGAAAGTGGCGGCCGATGTCACCTTCGCCCAGTGCGCCGAGCAGGGCGTCGGTCAGGGCATGGGCCACAACATCGGCATCGGAATGACCGTCCAACCCCAGCTCATAGTCAATGTTTACCCCGCCGAGTATCAACTTGCGGCCGGAAACCAACCGGTGGGCATCAAAGCCGTGGCCTATTTTCATGGTTCGTTCCTTGGTCAGCAGGGCAAAAGCCACCTGCAAATCTTCGGGTCGGGTGATCTTGCAATTGCGCTCACCCCCTTCGACCACCCGTACCGGGATTCCGGCGGCTTCGAGCAGTGAGGCCTCGTCGGTGCCGATGAAGTGTGTACGCTGTGCCTCGGCAAAGGCCTTCTCCAGGAGCGGCCTTTGCGCGGCCTGCGGCGTCTGAGCTTGCCAGAGACCTGTGCGGTCAATGGTTTTTTCGATTATCCCGGAAGCAAAAACCTTTTTCAGGGTATCCTTAACCGGTACTGCCGCAATCACCGCCCCGAATTGCGCGGCCCCATGAAGGCAACGAAGGATGGTCGCCTGATCCACCAGCGGTCGGGCGGCGTCATGCACCAGGACCAAGCCAATCTCGGCAGGCAGCTCGTTCAGTCCTGCCCGCACCGAATCCTGTCGGGTCAGGCCGCCGGTGGTGATGCGGAGTCTGTCCATTTGACTTGAGGACAAATGGGCGTGGAGCAGGTCGGTGGTGTGCTGCATATGATCGGCGGGAGCAACCACAACCAGGCAGCGGATGGCTTCCAGGTCGAGGAAAGCCCGACAGGTACGAACAAGGACGGGTAGCCCGGCCAAATCAAGGAATTGCTTGGGCAGGGTATGGCCGAAGCGGGTGCCGAAGCCGCCGGCCGGAATGATGACCCCGGCCGGCGGGAGCTGGTAAGTGTTACTGGGCACGTGTGTGTGTAAAAAAGGGGTGAATTATAAGCCGAATTCTGTTTCCGTCCGAGGACGGACCATGATCATTTAACTAGGATACCGGTCGCCCGGTACCTCGTGCAACCTACCCGGAGGCTTCAGGCGGGCAGCCCTCAAACGCCTCCCTATTTGGTCTTGCACCCGGTGGGGTTTACCCTGCCCCCCATGTCACCATGGGGGCGGTGAGCTCTTACCTCGCCATTTCAACCTTACCTGTGAACGCTCGCGCGTCCCATCGGCGGTGTATTTTCTGTGGCACTTTCCCTCGGTTACCCGAGGTTCGCGTTAGGAACCACCGCGCCCTGTGGTGTTCGGACTTTCCTCTCCGGTTTACGCCGGAGCGATCATGCATTCACCCCTTACCTTGTGACAACCTGTTAAAGGAACACGCCCAACCCTTTAACGGTCTTTCTGATCAATACCCTGGTTGGCCAGTTGGTCAGCGCGAGCATTTTGCGCCCGTGGCACATGGGTGACCGACCATTTGACGAGCCGGGCCAGTCGCTCCCGCACCTGCTGGAACAGAGGCAGGAGCCCCTCGTTTTTCACCTTGTATCGCCCTTGAATCTGCCGGACGATCAGTTCCGAATCAAGCGCGACGGTAAGCTCGGAGCATCCCTGCCGCAGAGCTTCTTCCAAGCCGATGAGCAAGGCCTTGTATTCGGCGACATTATTGGTGCAGGTGCCAAGGTAGACCGAACAGGTCGCCAGTTCCTCCCCGTTTTCAGTCAGGAGCACCGCGCCGGCCCCGGCTTGGCCGGGATTACCGCGGGAGGCGCCGTCGGTGAAGAGGCGGCACCGGCCGCTCGGCGATGGCCTTACCGGAGCTTTCGCCAGAGGCGTTGGGGCAGGCGGTGGGGAACGATCGGGCGCAATATTTTCTCCTGACGGGGTGCCGATAGCGATCTGCCGGATACTGTCGGGGCACTGGCCGGGAAAGATACGCCCCAAGGTGGCATCGTCGAGCTGTTCCGCCAACCGCTGCAGGACCTGATCCCGCGTCGGCAGCTTATTTATCAACAGCGGTTTCCTCGGAATCCTTGTAATAGAGGATACGTTGGCAGGTCGGGCAGAGGTTGAATGTCTCCGCCTTGCGCACCTCGATGACCTGTTGCGGCGGCAAAGCCATGTAACAGCCCTGACAGACATTTTCGTTGACCGCCACCACGGCCAAGCCGTCACGTCTGGCCAGGAGCATGGTGTACCGCTTGAGGTAGGGTCCCTGCAACAACGCCGCCTCGGCTTCGCGTTGGCTGGTTACAGATTTTTTCGCCACATCGATACGCTTGATTTCCTTGTCGACGTTTTCGATCTCTTCCGCCAACAACTGTTGCTCACCCGCGCAGAGATTGTCCAAGGTATCGACTTCTTTTTCCAACAGCTCGATCTGCTCGATGAACTGGAGAAGGCGTTCTTCCGTTTCCTTCACCAGTCGCTTGTTTTCCTCAATTTCCTTGAGCAGCGCCTGGTGCTCCCGGCTGGTCTGGACCTGCATCATTTTGTTCTGTCGGTCTTTGACCCGCGCCCCAGCATCGTCGTGCTCGGCCTTGGTTTCAACCTGCTTCTGATTGAGCAGCTCGATCTTGGTGCGAAAATTGGCAATAGCCTCCTGCTTTTCGGCTATCGCCTGTTCGCGAGCGACAACAATCGCCTGATGTTTGGCGATGGTGTGGTCGAACCCGGCAATTTCACTGTCGATTGCCTGCAGCTTGATAAGTTTGAGTATTTCCTCTTTCAATGATGAGCTCCTCAATCGGTGTGTCTAGTGTTAAAAAAGGTGAGAGGGGGTGTAGAACAAAGAGTCGGCCTGGGGGCCGGGGGTTGCGGCTTGATCGGCGCGGGTGCGGATGGTCTCGATGGACGATTCATGTCAACCGGAGGGGCGGTAGCTGGATTGCCGCGTCGATCACCACATTCCACT
>JBBQCO010000065.1:0-17480 GCA_038318785.1 Desulfobulbales bacterium
GTCGTCTCCCAGAAGAAGGGCGAGTTCGTCGACCTGTTCAAGGAGCTCGCTGCCGGCGGCTACTCCCGGCCCAGGAGGCGGTCTGCTTTCTCGGGGCCAACCGGGAGGCGGTGGCGCGCTTCATCACCGACACCCGCACCTTTCTCGACCGGGAAGGCGATCTCCTGCGCAAACGTCTGCTCGGCAGCTCCTTAACCTTGTATCCGAGCACGACCTCCTATTTCCTCCTCGGCCTCCCCAAAGACCGCACTGCCACCGGTGTCTGCCGGGCCCTGGCCGAGCAACGCTTTCTCATCCGCAACTGCGCCAACTTCCACGGCCTGGACGAAGGCTTTATCCGCATCGCCCTCAAGGATGCGCCCACCAACGAGGCCGTGAGCCACCACCTGCTGGCCGCCGTCGGCAGGGAGGCCTGAGCGCCTGCCATGCCCTCCGCCTTGTTCGACCTGCTGCCCTGGCTGGCCCTGCCGGCTGCCTTTGCTCTCGATGCCGTGCTTGGCGATCCCCGCGCCCTGCCCCATCCGGTCCGTTGGATGGGCCGTGCCATCGAGAAAGCTGAGCCCTTTTTCCGCACTCGCATACCCAACGAAGGGCTGGCTGGGCTGCTCTTTGCCCTGTCTCTAATTCTCGGCTGCTGGGGGCTGGCCGCCCTCACCGTCCATCTGGCCTATCAGGTCCACGGCCTGTGTGGATTTGCCATCGAAACCCTGCTTCTTTTTTACTGTTTGTCCGCCCGATCGCTTGCCCAGGCCGGGATGGAGATCCACGGGCTTCTGGTGGCGGGCGAGGTTGATCGGGCCCGGATCCAGGTGGCGATGATTGTCGGCCGCGACGTTGAGCGGTATCAGGCCGATGACATTGCCCGAGCCACGGTGGAGACGGTGGCCGAAAACGTGGTCGATGGTGTCCTGTCGCCGCTCT
The DNA here is from genome assembly GCA_038318785.1 of Desulfobulbales bacterium. Taxonomy (GTDB): domain Bacteria; phylum Desulfobacterota; class Desulfobulbia; order Desulfobulbales; family Desulfobulbaceae; genus Desulfobulbus. Next base: position 922 of record JBBQCO010000065.1, read on the forward strand.
TTTTTGCCGCCATCGGTGGAGCACCCCTGGCCATCGCCTACAAGATGATTAATACCCTCGATTCGATGGTCGGCTACAAGAACCCGCACTACCTGCTGTTTGGCCGGGCAGCGGCCCGCATCGACGATGTCGCCAACTTCCTTCCTTCCCGGCTGTCCGTGTTGGTGATCGCCCTGGCCGCCCGGCTGATGACAGGCCTTGCCAGTCAGCGCGCCTTAAGTACGGCCTGGCACGAAGGCTCGCACCATGCCAGCCCCAACGCCGGCTATCCGGAGGCCGCCTTTGCCGGGGCCCTTGGCGTCCGCCTGAACGGCCCCAACTTCTACCACGGCGTCCTCGTCGACAAACCCTTCATCGGTACGGCATTGGGGACGGTCGGCGTCCACCACATCAAGCGGGCCTGCCGCCTGATGACCCTCACTTCATTGCTCGGTTGCCTGATGGCCTGGCTGGGGTCGATGTGGCCGCTGCTGTAAACGCCCTGCCTGTTTATCCGCCAAACCCGCCAAACGGGTTATCGCTGGCACCCATCCCTGCTGCTGCCTTCAAAAAATCGGCGCTCGGCAACTCGATCTCTCTTTTCAGAGAGAGATCCTGACCGGCAAAAAAAAACGCCGGCCCTCAAAGAGAGTCCGGCGCCAGGAACAGCAAAAGACAATGGGCAGGATCAACCAAATCGGCCGGTAATATAATCCTCGGTCAGCTGATGGCGGGGGTTGGTGAAGATGCGGTCGGTGGAGCCAACCTCGACCAGGTCGCCCAGATGGAAGTAGGCGGTGCGTTGGGAAACCCGCGCCGCCTGCTGCATGTTGTGGGTGACGATGACGATGGTGTACTGCTCCTTTAGTTCAGTGATCAGATCCTCAATGGTGGCAGTGGCGATGGGGTCGAGCGCCGAGCAGGGCTCGTCCATGAGGATGACCTCGGGCCGCACGGCAATGGCCCGGGCGATACACAAGCGCTGCTGCTGCCCGCCGGATAGGCCGGTGCCCTGCTGGTCAAGGCGGTCGCTGACTTCTTTCCACAAGCCCGCTTTTTTCAGGGCTACCTCGACAATATCCTGCAGTTCGACTTTGTTGTTGACTAGGCCGTGGATCTTGGGACCATAGGCGACGTTGTCGAAAATCGATTTGGGAAAGGGATTGGGCTTCTGAAAGACCATGCCCACCTGGGCCCGCAAAGGAACCACATCGACCAGCTTGTCGTAGATGTTGAGATCATCCAGCAAAATTTCACCGGTGACCCGACAACTGGCCACCGTGTCATTCATCCGGTTGAGGCAGCGGAGAAAGGTCGACTTGCCGCAGCCCGAGGGACCGATCATGGCCAGAACCTCGTTCTTGCCGACATCGATACTGACGTTTTTGATAGCGTGGTTGTCGCCATAGAAAACGTTGACCTCCCGACAGATCATCCGGGGCTCCTCAACAAAAGGCAGGCCTACCGTCTCGCGCTGATCGCGATCAACCTTCCGTGCCTTGGTTGCGGTTGTTGTGTCCACCCCGTTTTTATCTGCCACCATATCCCGAATGTCCAAAATCGCGTCCATTACTGTTGCCATCATTGTCCCATTTCACGCACCGGCGATCATGACCGACCTCCGGAAGATAAATATCTTTCGTGATTTTTTCCAGAATGTTTTATCTCTTTTGCACTGGGTGGTTACCGAAATCAAACGTTGCTGGACGGAAGAACTCTTCCGCCTAGCAACGTGATGACAGTGACCAGTTGAACACACTTTTTTTGCTTAATCAAGCACGACAGTTTTCAGAGCCTTGGCGTCGGCCGCGAAGGTCTTCCGCTCAGCCTTGGGCATCGGAATCAGGCCTTTTCCAGCCAGATAGCCTTCTTCACCCCAGGCACGGTCGTTGGTGAATTCATTCAGATACTCGGGAATGCCAGGAATCACGCCAACATGTGCCTTTTTCACATAAAGAAACAGCGGCCGGGATACCGAATATTTGCCGGAGGCAATATTCTCGAAGGTCGGAGCCTGCCCTTCGATGAATGAACCCTGGAGCTTATCGTTGTTCTGATCCAGGAAACTGAAACCGAAAATACCGACGCTTTTCGCGTTAGCAGCGAGTTTCTGCACGATGAGGTTGTCGTTCTCGCCGGCTTCCACATAGGCGCCATCCTCGCGAATGGTCTGACACACGGTCTTGAATTGCTTCTCGTCACTCTTTTTCAGGGCCTTAATCGAATCAAAGGCAGCACAGCCCTCCTCCATCACCAGCTCGACAAAGGCATCGCGGGTACCTGAGGTGGGCGGCGGACCGAGTACCTCAATCTTGTTGGCCGGCAGGGCGCTGTTAATCTCTTTCCAGGTTTTGTACGGATTGTCCACCAGCTTGTCCCCGCCCTCAGGACTCGGCACCTGTTTGGCCAAAGCCATGAACAGTTCCTTCCGTGTCAGCTTCATCAGTTCCGCCTTCTTACTGTTGGCCACGACAATGCCGTCGTAGCCGACCTTGACTTCAACCACCTCGGTCACTCCATTCTTCTGGCAGGACTCCATCTCCGATTTCTTCATCCTGCGGGAGGCGTTGGTCATGTCAGGGTGCGACACGCCGACACCGGCGCAGAACAGTTTCATGCCGCCGCCGGTCCCGGTGGACTCGATTTTCGGGGTCTTGAATTTCGTGGATTTGCCATACTGCTCTGCCACTGCGGTGGTGAACGGATAGACTGTGGACGATCCAACGATCGAGATATAATCTCGGCCATCAGCGGCGTGAGTAGTGGTGGCGGAAGCGACCAGCAATGAGGCGGCGGCCAAGGTTAGAGCGAATTTCTGCATGGACAATCTCCTTTGAAAAAAGAATCGGTGGATGAACTGCTTATATCGTACACCCGTTATGTTAGCTTATTGTGAGCAAATCATTTTGATTGCATTACCAACGTCGTTCAAACTTGTTGCGCAAAAAGACCGCAGCGGCATTCATGGTCAGCAACAGGAAGAGCAGAACCATGATCGCCGCCGAGGTCCGTTCGACAAAGGCCCGCTCCGGGCTATCGGCCCAGAGGTAGATCTGTACCGGCAAAACCGTGGCCGGATCATTGAAGCCCTGGGGAACATCGACAATGAAGGCCACCATTCCGATCATCAACAGCGGCGCTGTTTCGCCCAGAGCGCGAGCCATGCCGATAATGGCGCCGGTCATCATGCCGGGCATGGCCAACGGTAGAATATGATGAGTGATGGCTTGCATCTTCGAGGCGCCGACGCCCAACGCCCCTTCCCGGATGGAAGGCGGCACCGACTTGAGCGAGGCCCGGCTGGCGATAATGATGGTGGGCAGGGTCATCAGGGTCAGAACCAGTCCTCCGACCAGGGAAGCTGATCGGGGCATATTCATGAAGTTGAGGAAGACCGCCAGTCCCAGCAGACCGAATACGATCGATGGAATGGCGGCCAGATTGTTGATATTGACCTCAATCAGGTCGGTCCAACGATTCTTGGGTGCAAATTCCTCAAGATAGACCGCCGCCGCCACACCGATGGGAAAACTGAGCAGCAGCGTAACCATCAGAGTGAACATCGACCCAATGGCTGCGCCCTTTATGCCGGCCAGTTCGGGTTCGCGGGAATCCCCCGCCTGAAAAAAGGTGGTGTTGAATTTTTGCTTCAGCCGACCATTGGCGGTCAGATGGTCGATCCAAGCAACCTGCTGGTCGCTGACCCTGCGCTCGGCTTCGGGCACGTCGCGGGGGATATGCCCCTTGATGAACATGTCGACCTCATCGTCGACTAGAACCCAGACCGGTTTGGTGGAGCCAATCAGTTCCGGCTTGGTCATCACCATTTCCTGCACCTTGTAGGCGGCGCCGGTGCTGACCATCTGGCCGAGGACCCTTTTATCCTGACGGCTGGTAACCTCTGGAAACTGAGCAAAAATCGCACTCCGCACCAGGGCGGCATAATTGGCGGTGGCCAGGTTGTTGACGTCGAGCTCGGCTGGATCCAGGTGGATGTCGAGCAGGACCTCGGTCTGGCTAAAGGCAGTATAGCCCTTGGCCACAATCGAGCCGAGCAGCAGAACGAGGAACATCAGGCTGGCGACAATAGCCGTGAAACCGAACAGTTTGAACCGTTTTTCTTTGCGGTAACGGGCGGCCAAACCGACGTTGACCCTGTCCATGGTTGATATTTTTTTGCTTTCGCTCATCGGTCTATTCCATTTTTATTCATATTCTTCACGGTACTTGCGCACCACATAGAGGGCGATGACATTGAGCACCAGGGTAACGACAAAGAGCAGCATGCCCAAGGCAAAGGCGGCCAAGGTCTTTGGGCTGTCGAACTCCTGGTCGCCGACCAGCAGGGTAACGATCTGCACGGTCACGGTGGTCACCGCCTGCAAAGGGTTAGCCGTCAGGTTAGCGGCCAGGCCGGCGGCCATGACCACGATCATGGTTTCACCGATGGCCCGTGACGCCGCCAGCAGGATCGAACCGACGATGCCCGGCAGGGCGGCGGGCAGAATGACCAGCTTAATGGTCTCGCTTTTGGTGGCGCCCAGACCGTAAGAGCCGTCGCGCATGGCCTGGGGAACGGCGTTGATGACGTCATCGGAGAGCGAGGAGACAAAGGGGATGATCATGATGCCCATGACCAGGCCGGCGGCCAGGGCGCTCTCCGAGGAGACTGACAGACCTGTCATCGCGCCCATGTCGCGGATGAACGGCGCCACTACCAGGGCAGCAAAGAAACCGTAAACAACAGTGGGCACACCGGCGAGAATCTCGAGGAGCGGTTTAACCGTCGCCCGGAATTTTGGGCCCGCATATTCAGAGAGGTAGATAGCCGACATCAGACCAAAGGGGACGGCGATGGCCAGGGCGATGCCGGAGATGAGAAAGGTGCCGGCCAAGACCGGAACGGCGCCGAAGCTGCCGGAACTGCCGACCTGATCGGCGCGCATCGCTGTCTGTGGACTCCATTCAAGACCGAAGAGAAAATCAAAAAAAGGAACCTGCTGAAAGAAGCGGATCGACTCAAACAGCACCGAAAGGACAATACCGATGGTGATGAAGACCGCGAAGGTGGAGCAGAGCGTCAGGATGATTTCAATCGCCAATTCGACCTGGTTGCGAGCCCGCAGGGTCGGCCGAATCTTGGCGAGAACCAGGTAGGCGGCCACCAGGGCCGTGGCCAGGGCCACCACTGCCAGGGCGATGTTGCTGATCCTGAGCATGCCGGTGTACTGGTCGGCGGCGGCCTGGAGCAGGGGATCAACTTCACGGGCCATCACATTGCCGCTCACCAGGTTGCGCATGTCGTTGACCAGGAGGTTCAACTGATCAGGGCTGAGGGTGCCCTTAGCCGCAGCGGCACCTTTGATGGCCATCTGCGTGAGCAGCGGGTCGGCAGCTAACTGCCAGATGACTACGATGGCAAGTGCCGGCAGAGCACACCACAGGGCGGTGAGCATGCCGTAATACCCGGGCCGGGAATGCATTTTCACGGCCGACGGCTGGGTCGAGAGGGCAAAGGCTCGCCGGCGCCCTTGCCAGAAGGCAAGGGTGGAGAGGATAAGAACCAGGGAAATAAGCAGCAAAGGCGGCATGGATGCTCCACAAATTGGCGGCGAGATCATCTCACCTGCATTGGATCTCTAAATTATCGATGCTATATTAAAGGCCGGTTCGGCCTTGATGAGGATTGTGTTAGGATTCTTGCGCCGGTTGGCGCAATATGGTTAAGAAAGGGTTAAGAAAGAGTATGAGGAGGAGAGGATGACAAGCGACTTTTCCCTGAAACATCGCACTAGCGAGGCCACTGGGGCAACCCGTTCCGCATGAAGACCCCACGAGGTATCCCCTGAATCTGCGCTCTTTTTTGGCTGACCTGCGCCGCCATCACAAGCCGACCTACGGCGCACTGCAGATCCTCCGCTATATCGGTCCCGGGCTGCTGGTCACCGTCGGCTTTATCGATCCGGGCAATTGGGCTTCCAACATTGCGGCCGGAGCCGAATACGGCTATGCGTTACTGTGGATGGTCACCCTCTCCACAATTATGCTGATCGTCTTGCAGCATAATGTTGCCCATCTGGGGATTGTGTCGGGACTCTGCCTCTCGGAAGCCACGAATAAATACGCGCCGCCATGGATAAGCCGGATCGTCCTCGGCTCGGCAATGCTGGCCTCGATCTCCACTTCGCTGGCGGAAATACTGGGCGGGGCCATTGCCCTGAACATGTTGTGCAACATGCCCTTGCCGGCGGGTGCCTTGCTCGTGGTCTGCTTTGTGGCGATCATGCTGTTCACCAACTCGTACCGTGCCGTTGAAAAAATCATCATTGGTTTTGTTTCCGTTATCGGCCTGTCCTTTCTCTATGAATTGACACTGGTCGACATCGACTGGGCCAGCGCCGGCATCGCCTGGGTCACGCCTTGCCTGCCCGAGGGCAGCATTATGATCGTGATGAGCGTGCTGGGCGCGGTGGTCATGCCCCATAATCTTTTCCTCCACAGCGAAATCATCCAGAGCCGGCAATGGAATCTGGAAAATGAGGCGGTGATCAAGAAACAGCTGGATTATGAGCTGTTTGACACCCTGTTCAGCATGCTCGTCGGCTGGGCGATCAACAGCGCCATCATCCTCCTTGCGGCCACCACTTTTTTTACAACCCACACCCCGGTCAGTGAACTGCAGCAGGCCCAAAGCCTGCTGACGCCACTTCTCGGCAACAATGCGGCGGTCGTTTTTGCCGTGGCCCTGTTGTTTGCCGGCGGCGCCTCGACCGTGACTTCCGCCATTGCCGGGGGTTCGATTTTTGCCGGAATCTTTGACGAACCCTATGACATCAAGGACCCCCACTCGCGACTCGGGGTTTTCATCTCGCTCATCGGTGCGTTTCTGCTGCTGCTGTTGGTCAACAATGCCTTCAAGGCCTTGATTGTTTCGCAGATGGTGTTGAGCATCCAACTGCCGCTCACCATCTGCATGCAGATCTATCTGACCTCCTCGCCGCAGGTGATGGGGAAGCATGTCAACCCGCTAACGACCAAGATCATACTGTGGGTAATTGCCGCTGTGGTCTCCGGATTGAATGTGCTCCTATTTATCAGCTTCTTTTGATCCGGAGACAGTGGATGCACCCAGACTTGATCGACGATGCAACCAAGGACAAACATGACCGGTGCGAGAGTTGTGTATTTCTCTCGGCCAGCTTAGAAACTTCAGCCTGCAACAGGTGAGAATATGGGAAAATGTATAGGTGTGTTGACTGCGGGTGGTGACAGTCCTGGCCTGAATGCGGCCATTCGGGCCATCGGCAAAAGTGCCCTTAATGCCTACAACATGCAGGTAATCGGCTTCCGCGACGGCTTTCGCGGTCTCATGGAAAACCGCACCGTTCTGCTCGAGGGTGAAATACTGTCGGGCATCCTCACTCTGGGCGGGACCATCCTCGGCACCAGTCGCGATAAGCCGCACAAGATGCCGGTCGGCTCCAAGGTGCAGGACATGACCGAGGTGATGATCGACAATTATAAGCGCCATAACCTCGAGGCCCTGATCTGCATCGGCGGTGGCGGCACCCAGAAAAACGCCTATCGGCTAGCTCAGTCGGGCATGAACATCCTCACCCTGCCCAAGACCATCGACAACGATGTGGCCATGACCGACATCACCTTCGGCTTTGATACCGCCCTGTCGATCGCCACCGACGCCATCGACCGGCTCCACTCCACCGCCCACAGCCACCACCGGATCATTGTGGTCGAGATCATGGGCCACAACACCGGCTGGCTAGGCTTGGGCGCCGGCTTGGCCAGCGGTGCCGACGTCATCCTTATTCCCGAGATCCCCTATGATGTCAACCAGGTGGCTGACGCCATTCGCCGCCGGCGGCATCGGGGCAAGAACTTCAGCATTGTCGCCGTCTCCGAGGGAGCGCTGTCCCTGGAGGATGCCATGGAGCTGACCCGGCTCACCGAAAGAAAACAAGCGGCCAAAGACGAGAAAAAACAGAAAAAAATCACGGCGGCCCTTGACGCCTTCCAAGCCAACCAAGCCACCAACACCCTCCGTCTTTCGGGACAACTGGAGGCGCTCACCGGTCTGGAAAGCCGGGTGACCATCCTGGGCCACCTCCAGCGCGGCGGCACGCCCACAGCCGCCGACCGCATCCTTGCCACCCGGCTGGGGACGGCCTGCGCCGCCGCCATCGACGACCAGCGATTTGGCTGCATGGTGGCGGTCAAGGGCGAGTCCACGGAACTGGTGGACCTTGCCGAGGTGATCGGCAAACGCAAGGTCGTGCCGCTTGATCACCCCTGGCTCCGGGCGGCTCTGGAAACCGGCGCCTGCCTGGGTAATCATATTTATTAGGTGTGCAGGTGGTCAGCCTGCAGTCTGTGCGTATGAGGTCGAACAGACTGCAATCCTCAACCTAACTCTCCTCGTCATTCAGTGCGGATCTTCGCTGCTTCGGACGATCTCGCCTTCCACCAGATAGATGATCTCTTCGGCGATATTCATGGCCCGGTCGCCGATCCGCTCGAGATGACGGGCAATCAGGTAGACATTGACCAGGCAGGCAGCGTTGTCGCCGTGGCGGCCAATCTCCTCAATCACGGTTTTGTAGGCTGCATCGCGCAGCCTGTTGACCTCGTCATCCATGAGGAAAATCTGGCGGGCCAGGGCCGCATCCTCGGTTACCAGGGCGTCCAGGCTGGCCTTGATCATCTCCAGAACCTTGGCGGCCATGGGCTGATAGTCGAGGAGAAACACAGAACCAGGCGTGCCGCATTTGTTGATGGTGACCACCCGTTTGGCGATGTTGACTGCAATATCGGCGATCCGCTCCAATTCGTTGTTGATTTTGATGATCATGACGATCAAGCGCAGATCGCGGGCCACCGGCTGGTGCAGGGCGAGGATTTTCAGACACTCCTCTTCCACCCGGATCTCCATGTCGTCGATCTCCCAGTCAGCGGCCATGAGCGCCTGGGCCTGGTCCTCGTTTCTGGTTTCCAAAATGGCGCAGGCCCGTCGCAGACGGCCCTCCACCAAGGTGCCCAGTTTGAGGATCGTCTTTTTCAGATCGTCGATCTCGCGATGAAAATACATATGTCTGCTCACAGGATTCCTCCGGTTCGTGTTCTTGGTGCGCGAAGATAAGGCAACAACCTTACATGTACCCTTTCCACATTATCGCTCGATTAGAAACCTATTAGGATAGCGTTAGCTTTTTTCTTTTCTCTTGCAACCCTGGAGGGGCTGCATAACATTAGACGGTGCCATCATGCCTACATCCAAACGGGAGAAAAAAGTGCGAAAACCAAGCATCCTGGTTGTCGAGGACGACACCGACATCCAACAGCTGGTCAGTTACAATCTGATCAAATCCGGATTTAACGTCACCTGCGCCGATACCGGCGAGGAGGCCTTGCAGCTGCTCAGCCGGGAGCCGGTCGATGCCATGGTGCTCGACCTGATGCTGCCCGGCAAGGACGGCAACGAGGTTTGCCGGGCGGTGCGCAGCCAGGAAGCAACCAAAGGGCTGCCGATTATCATGCTCACCGCCAAGAGCGAGGAGGACGATATCGTCGGCGGCCTGGAATGCGGTGCCGATGATTACGTCACCAAACCCTTCAGCCCCCGGGTGCTGATCGCCCGGATCGAGGCGGCCCTTCGTCGGACCCCCGAGCCGGAGAGCGAACCGGACAGCACCGCCGGCCTCATCAGCCGCAACGGCATGGACATTCATCCCGGCCGCCATGAAGTGCGGGTGGACGGTGAGGAGGTCCATCTCACCGCCTCGGAATTCACCATTTTAGAGCTGTTGGCCGGCCGGCCGGGCTGGGTCTTTTCCCGCCAGCAGATCATCGACCAGATCCGGGGCTACGACTACAGCATTACCCCCAGGGCCGTGGATGTCCAGATCTTCGGCCTGCGCAAGAAGCTGGGAGACGCCGGGGCCTGCATCGAGACGGTGCGGGGCATCGGCTACCGGATCCGGGAATAGCTCACCCGATCAGCTCCGACCCACCGCTTTAACCACCTATTCCGGGAGAACCGGCCTCATCTCTGACTCCTGACCGAGAAACCCCATGCGAAACATTCGTCTTTTCTGGCAGATCTTTCCTGCCTGCATCGGCATCACCCTCGTCTCCATGCTGCTGGTCGTTTGGCTGGCAACCACCACCGGCCGCGATTTTTATATTGGTCACCTCAAAGAGGAGATCCGCGAGCGTGCGCTCTTGATCGAACCGACCATCGCGGTGCTCAGCCGGGGCGAGGACCAGCCCTTTCAGGAGTTTGTCCGCCAGACCGGAAGACGGGCCGCGACCCGGATCACGGTCGTTGACACCGGCGGCGTGGTGCTGGCCGACTCCAACGAAGACCACACCCTCATGGACAACCATAGCCAGCGACCGGAGGTTGCCCCGGCCCTGACCGGAGAGACCGGCTATGCGCTGCGCCACAGTCGGACCCTGGGTGAATCCATGCTCTATGCCGCCATTCCGGTCAAGCTCGGCGCCGATCAGCATCGGGGCGCCCTGCGTCTGGCCATTGCCGTGACCCCGATCGAGACCATGCTCTCCCTGCTGCACAAAAAAATGCTCGGCATCGGTCTGGTCGTCATCGTCTTGGCCGTCCTGCTCTCCCTCTACTCCGCCCGCCGGATCAGCCGACCCCTTGAGGAAATGAAACGGGGCGCAGAACAGTTGACCAAGGGCCGCATCGACCAACTGGTCAAGATCAAAAGCGAGCACATGTCCGTTGAAATGGCCGGCCTGGCCGCCTCGATCAACGAGATGGCCGAGCAGATCAACCGTCGCATCCGCATCATCATCCAGCAGCGCAACGAACTGGAGGCGGTTTTTTCGAGCATGGCCGATTCGGTGGTGGCCATCGACGCCGACAAACGAATCATTCGCATGAATCAGGCGGCCACCGCCCTCTTTACCCTGCCTTCGGAGGTGGTCAAGGGCAAGGCGGTCGAAGGGATCATCCGCAACGCCTACCTGCTGGAAATGATCGATTTCACCCTGGTCCATAATTCGCCGCAGGAACAGAAAGTCACCCTGTTCAACGGTGCCGATCCGATCCTCCTCCAGACGCACGCCGTTCCCCTGCGCGACGAGGACAATAAAAGCATGGGCATGCTCCTGGTGATGAACGATCTGACCAAGCTCAACCGGCTGGAGAATATCCGCCAGGACTTTGTCGCCAATGTCTCGCATGAGCTGAAGACGCCGATCACCGCGATTAAGGGCTATGTCGAGACCCTGCTCGACGGGGCGCTCGACGACCGGGAGAATGCCCGCCGCTTTCTCGGCATTGTCATCCGTCAGGCCAACCGGCTGGATGCAATTGTCGATGATCTGTTGACACTTTCCCGCATCGAAGACCGGGAAAAAAAGGAGGATATCACCCTGATAACCGGCGAGGCCGGGGCGGTGCTGGAGAACGCGCTCCAGACCTGTGCGATGCTTGCCGACGAGAAGGAAATTATTGTCCAGGTGGATTGTGACGATGCACTCTATGCGCCAATGAACCTGCCGCTGGTGGAGCAGGCGGTGATCAACCTGCTGAGAAATGCCCTGACGTACAGCCCCAGCGGCTCGCTCGTCACCCTGCGCTGCCATGGCAGCAGGAACAGGCACGGCGAGGCCTTTGTTCATTTCAGCGTCATCGACAATGGCCCCGGTATCGGCAAGGAACACCTGCCCCGGCTGTTCGAGCGGTTTTACCGCTGCGACAAGGCCCGAGGCCGCGACCAGGGCGGCACCGGCCTCGGACTGGCGATCGTCAAGCACATCGCCCATGTCCACAACGGCACGGTGGAGGTGGAAAGCACCCCCGGCAAGGGATCGACCTTCACCATCACCCTGCCGGCGGTGCCGCGGGATCAGCAAGAGGATGAAGCCGACTGAGCCTTTTCTTGCGCTGGTTCAGGGGGATTGCAGCGCTTCCCGCACCGCCTTGGCCAGCGACCCGATGGTGTAGGGCTTTTTGACATAGCGTCGGGCCCCTAGTTCCATGGCCTTCTGCACCCGGTCGGTCTCGGCGTAGCCGCTGACAATGATCGCCCGCTGGCCGGGAGAGAGGAGCAGGGCCCGCTCATAGGTTTCCAGACCATCGATTCCCGGAGCCATGATCATGTCGAGCAGAAGGAGGTCAACCGGATGTTCGGCCAGATAGGCCAGGGCCTCTTCGCCGCCGGCAGCCGTCTCAACCCGGTAGCCCAACAGGTCGAGCAGGGCCTTGGCCAGTTCCCGCTGTTCGCGAACATCATCGACCAGCAGCAGGGTTTCGCCGTTGCCTTGATACTCGGCCGGATCGGCCGCCGGACCATCCTCAACCGTCTCCTCACGGGTAGCGGGAAAATAGAGCGCAAACAGGGTTCCCTTGCCCTCCTCCGAAGAGACGCCGATGTGGCCGCCGTGATCCTGGACCGTGCCCCAGACCACGGTCATGCCCAGACCGGTGCCGCTCCGGCCCAGCTTCTTTTTTGAGAAGAAGGGCTCGAAAATATGGGCAAGATCGCTCCCGGCGATGCCTATCCCCTCATCACCCACGGTGAGCGTCACATAATCGCCCTCCTCAATCTGTTCACCCCCCGGCAACGGCTGGTCGATGTACCGATTTTCCGTGGCCAGACGAATCACGCCGCCGCCCGGTTGGGCCTCGACGGCATTGAGGACCAGGTTCATGAGGGTTTTCTGCAGATGCACCGGGGATCCCTTTATCCGCAGCAGATCGGGAGAAAGCGTTGTCTCAAACCTGATGTCGGGATTATGGGTCCGCAGCTTGAGGTGTTCAGGGGAAGCCAGGTAGCGCTCGATGAGCGCATTGAGGTCAAGCACCACCGGCTGCACCACCCCTCGGCGGGCTAGAGTCAGCAGATCCTGGACGATTTCGCTGGCCTTGAGGCCGGAATCCCGCATGATTTCAATATAGCGGCGTTGCGGGCTGTCCATAGGCAGAGTCACCAAGATCAGGTCCGGGTAGCCGACGATGGCCGAGAGGACATTGTTGAGATCGTGGGCCACGCCCCCGGCAAGCATGCCCAAGGCCTCCATCTTGCGGCTGTTGTTGAGTTGTTCCTTGAGAGTGTCTATGGCCGCGGCCGCCTTGTTGCGCTCATCGATCATCTGATTGGCAGCCTGGGCCAGTCCCTTGAATTCGGCAAAATGGATGGCGCGCTCGTCGACCATGCTTGACCCGGTGGCGGCCCGTTCGAAGAAGGCGGTGAACCCTTGGAGGTTGGCGGCAATCTTGCCGGATATATAGCGGGAGACAGCGACAATGCACAGCAGGCAGAGCAGCAGGGTAATCATGATCCAGCCGAGGCTGCGGACAATCTTGCTCTCAAGAGCCGCCCTTTTCTGCGTCAAGATTTCGTTGATCTCATCGATATAAACGCCGGTTCCGACCATCCAGCGCCACTCCTTGATCGCCCGGGCATAGGTCATCTTGGCCGCCTGCACTCCGGTCTGAGGGCGGATAGTGGCCACGTATTCGAGAAAGACGCCGTTTTCCATCTGGCTGCGCTGGATCAGCTCCTGCAGCACCGGAACCCCGTTGGGATCGCGGAAGTTCCATTGGTTGATACCAATATTTTCCGGTTTATAGTGCGCCAGGGTTGTGGCCTCGAAATCATAGACAAAAATATAGCCGTCCTTGCCGTAGCGGATGGTGTTGATGCGGGCCAGGGTCTGCTGCTGAATTTCCCGTTCCACATCCTCGACATATTCACCGGTGCCGATCCACCAGTTGTAGGGTGCAAAGACCTTGCTGTAGCCGATCTTCTTCGCCATCGCCTTGGTTTCACCGGGTTTGTACCAGTACCAATCGAGAAAGCCTTCGCCCTGCTCACGGACCATCTCCACTATCCGACGGATGGTGTATTCGCCCTGGCTGTCCTGCAGGTCCCACAGATTTTCCCCCTCAAGCTGCGGCGAAAAGGGCAGGAGGACATTGTTGCCCTGCATGTCATAAATAAAGTAATAGCCGCGGTTGTCGTAAAAACGAACCGGACGCAGGGCCTCTCTGATGAGCCCTTTGATCTCTTCCTCGCTCTTGCTCTGCTGGTAGCGGTTGTAGATATTTTCGGCAATGGCGTGGCCGCGCTCGACCCGAGCCTGGAGTTCTTTTTTGAGGCTGTGTTCGATGGTGGAACGCTGGTATTCGATATAGTCGACTACCCGGTCGACCTCCTGCTTGACCAAGGCCTTCTGCCCGGCCAGATATTCCTCTTTTAAATCCCGCGACTCCACCTCGAACCGCCGGTATTCCTGCACAATCGACAGAGCGACGACCAGTCCGACCGACAGGAACGCCACGGTGACCATGCTCCAAAGCAAGGTTTTATGAAGATTACGGAGAAGAAGCATACTCCTCGGAGCGATTTGAACCGATTGGACTGATAAGAGGTGACGCACTTTCTAAGGTTGGCCTCCGAGAGGTCATGCATCATCAACAATGACTGTTTCTTTCTCCATTAAAGAGGTCGGAGACCATCGCCGTCAATCTTTTTCGACCGGTCACGAATTTTGCCGCCCTCCCCCTCAAAGCTGTGCCACTCTTAAGGAATCGCATCCTCCTGACCCCTGCGGTTCAGCATGTCTCGTTTTCAAGCGCCATGGGTGCATTAACGATGCATATTCCTTTCTGGTTGCACTTTTTGCAAAATGAACGTCCGCGTGTTGTGTCAATTTCGACCATCGGGAGAAATCTCTTGTCTCAAAGGAGAGATATTTCTCGTTACCGCTCGATGACAAGAAAAAACGTTTCGCCCTTTTTCAGATAATCGGGTCAAAACAAACAATCACATCGGCGCGGTCGAACGGGGAGAGATCCTCTACCGGGTGGAAGAACAGAGCTCTCGCCGGCTGCCCGGCAGCTTATGGATGGCCTCGCTGGTGCTTTGCCGGGACATGGGGGTGGCGGTTGTTCTGGGCAACAAACGGATCAAAACCCGGCTGGGTGTCTGGATATTCCGGATTGAAAAATTTGCTGGCGGTATGCTGGCGATCTTTGGCATCCTCCTGGCTCTTGACTGAGGGCCAGAAGCAAACTTTGGAGCGGAACCATGGCACACGACGAGTATTACTTTGAGGAAGGCTGTTTCATCACCGAACTGCACAACAGCCCGGATGACCCGGAGGTGTCCGTTGCCCGCGCCCGCGTGGAACCGGGCCGCACCACCCGCTGGCACAGTCTCGAGGCCATCCGGGAACGGTATGTGATGGTCGAAGGCTCTGGTCTGGTGGAGATTGGTGACGAAGCGCCCAGAACAGTGCTCCCCGGCGAGGTGGTGCATATCCCGCCTGACTGCCGGCAGCGGATCACCAACACTGGATCGCGTGATCTGCTTTTTCTGGTCGTCTGCACGCCGCGCTTTACCCTGGAGGCCTATTGTGACCTGGAAAAAACGGGCACGATTTGAGTGGCTGCGAGAAGACCTTAACTCGAAGTGTCTCCCGGTGGATCAAACCTGCACAGCGGTTCTTCGGAGCGGGCAAAGACTAGCAGGGTGGAGCCCGAAGGCAGCTGCCGCGTCCGATGGCTGCTTAGGCCGCACCGGCCGGCGGCAGCGATGATGTCATCCCGGCGATGGGTTTTGCCGTTGTAGGTGTTGAGCATCATGTGCAGATCGTACAGCGCCCCGCGCCAATCGGTATCGGCAAAGAAATCGTGAACCATCAGCAGCCCCTCGGTTGAGGTTTTGCTCGCCGCCCGGCGCAGCACCAGGCGGCTTTCATCAGTCCCCTGGCAGTGGAGGACATTGGAAAGCAACACCAGGTCACAACTCCGATCCATGATGCAGTCCAAATCCGAGGGTTCTTCATCCAACAAATTGCAGCCGCACCAGGTGATCCGCTCCTGCCAGGGGGTCAGACGGCGATGGAGCTCCTCGGAGGCGATAATCTCCGGCAGGTCGCAGAAAATGGCCGACCAACCGGGGTTGCGGCGCAGGAACTCGCCGATAAAAGCACCCGAACCCGCCCCGAGATCGAGCATAGTACCAGATGGCGGCAGATCGGGGCAGCATTGCCACACTTCCTCGGCACGCACGCCGGCCGCCTCGTCCATGGCCCCGAGATAACGGATTCGGGCCTGGTGCAGCTCTTCCGGACACTTGTCGCCGGCGGCAAAGATCCGGTTGCCTGTTTTCAGGGTAGCGGCCAGATGGTCCCAGGACAAAAGCAGTTGCTGTTCAAAGTCCACTGTCCGTCGCTGCGAACTGGGTGAATGAGGGTCCAGATAGGGCTGGGCCTCTGGGCTTAGGCCGTAGCGATTTTCTTCTTTGCACAAGAGCCCCAACTGGCAGAGGCAATCGAGGAAGCGGCGGCCATATTCGAGATCCCAGCCGATAGAGGCGCAGATCTCCTCGGCGGAACATTCCTGGGAAGCAATGAGGTCAAACAGCCCCGATTCATGGGCCAGCATCAAAACAGCAGAGCCCCGATATCCGGTCAGCAGATCGGAAAAGGCGAGGAACGACGAGCCGTTGTCCGCTGTCGGCATCATCCCTCCTGGGCGTTGCGGATGCCCACTTCGGCAAAGGTTTTGATGTCGGCCAGCACCCGGG
>JBBQCO010000066.1:0-17378 GCA_038318785.1 Desulfobulbales bacterium
AGGGCTCGAAAGTCCAAGAAACAAGGGATGAGCACTGACGCCAAGCAGCGGTAAACGATAGACAGACGAAAAAAAACTGCTGATCCAGCTTCCGGGAAGCTGCGAGCATGTATTTCAGGGATACTTTTCAACACCTTTCTTTTGTGTTTGTTGGTTGGGTAAAAAATTTAAACCCACAATCAGGGACCTTATGGGACATAATCAACTTCCTGTACGTGACTGCACCCGCATCTCTCTCACATCTTCCGCTGCTGGAAGAGATGCTGACTCACCAGGGTGAGGAGGATGGCGAACACCATGGCCGCGCTGCCCAAGAGAACATTGTAGTAGACTGGGGCCACCAGGGCGAGACGAATCATCAGGGTGGAAAGAGCGTAGCCGGAATTTCGAAAAATCATCTTGGCGGAGGGATGAAAACACTGCGACACCAGGACAATGAGAATATCGGTGAGAATCAACTGGGTGTAGAAGCCGTGAAGGAAATCCGGATGTTCGATGCCCAGAAAGGTTTGGTACAGCGAGTAGCCGCCCATGCCAATAAAGGAGACCAGCAGCAGCAGGGAAATCGCCTTTTTGGAGGCGACGAATCCGTACAGGTCGATATGGCGGCTGTCTTCCTCACTCCGTTTCTGAATCTTGTAATAGAGGCCCAGCAGGGCAAAGATCAGCAATGCCCCAAAACCACTGGCCAGAATATGCAGGATCTTGTCGACGTTGCCTTCATAGCCAAGCGGTTCCGCAAAATAGGACAACTCTTTGAAGGCGTTCCGGATGAGGATCAGGGAGAGGATTTCGAACTGCTTGCCCAGTGAACGGGAGAAGGAGCAGGGTAGGACAAAGATCAGGCTGATGACTTCCAGGATCAGGATAACCGTGAAGGCGGCGTGAACCGCGTAAAAATGGTTCTGGGGCAGAAGCGCCGCCAGATCTCCAGGCAACAACCCCTGACGATTGAGTTCAATGATCGCCAGGCTACACAAAAAAAGAAAAACCAACGAGACGGAAATCTTACGGAAGAGTCTTTCGTGTTCGTAAAAGGTCTGCAGTGGATCAAATATGTAGGTGATCCGGGCAAAAAGGGTGTTCATGGCGAGGTTCTCTATCAAAAATGGAAACGCAGGACCTACGCAAAGGCCACGCGGACCGCACCCCTTACCTTGGGGCACAAAGGTTCGCAAGTGCAATCGCACTCCACCTCATACCTTTTCTCAACAATTTCTGGTGCCGTCGTCGACTCACCGGGGCCTAAAAAAGCGGAGCCGGTTGGCGTTGGTGACCACTGTCACCGAAGACAGGGCCATGGCAGCGCTGGCAAACATCGGCTCCAGCAGCCAGCCGGTGAAGGGATAGAAGAGACCGGCAGCCAGCGGGATGCCGATCACATTGTAGATAAAGGCGCCGAACAGGTTCTGCTTGATGTTGCGGATGGTGGCGCTGGAAATAGCAATGGCGTCGGCGACTAAAAGGAGCGAATCGCCGGCCAGGGTGATATCGGCATTCTCGATGGCCACATCGGTGCCACTGCCGACGGCAAAACCGGTGTCCGCCTGGGCCAGAGCCGGAGCATCGTTGACGCCGTCGCCGACCATGCCGACCTTGAAGCCCTGCTGTTGCAGGCTCTGGATCACCTGCAGCTTTTCCTCCGGCAGGATCTCGCTGTGCACCTCGGCGATGCCCACTTCACGGGCTACGGCCTCGGCAGTCGCCCGACTGTCACCACTGCACATGACCACCGAGATGCCCTGCGCCTGCAGCGCCCTGACCGCGGCCGCCGAATCCGGGCGGACAGGATCCTTGAGGATCAAAAGACCCAGCACCTCCACGCCCTGGGCCAGCCAGACCGGTGTGCCCCCCTGGGCGGCCTGGCGTTCGGCCTCCGCTTGTAGATCAGCGGGGAGCGCCAATCCCTCTTCGATCAAAAAATGACGGTTCCCGAGCAGATAGGTAATGTCGGCATGTTCCGCCCGTACCCCCCGGCCAGGAATGGCGGTGAAATTTTCCAGACTCCGGAGCGGTCCGCCCTGTTCCAGCTGCGCAGTCAGCACCGCCTCGGCCAGCGGATGTTCGGAACCGCTCTCCAGGCTGGCCGCCCAGAGCAGGACCTCGCGTTCTCTGCTGCCAACCGCTGGAAAAACGGCGGTGACCACCGGATGGCCCTCGGTCAGAGTGCCGGTCTTATCGACCACCACATGGGTCAGGGTCGAGGCGGTCTGGAGGGCATCGCTGTTACGGATGAGGACATTGCACTGGGCAGCCCGGCTGGTACCGACCATGATCGCAATCGGCGTGGCCAGTCCCAGGGCGCAGGGGCATGCAATCACCAGCACGGCGATGGCGGCGGTCAGGGCATGGGCCAGGCGCAGATCCGTGGCAAATCCCAGCCAGGCTAAAAAGGTCATCAGGCTGATACCGATAACCACGGGGACAAAAACCCCGGCAATCCGGTCGACCAGGCGGCCGATGGGCGGCTTGCTCATCTGCGCCGTCTTGACCATGCGGATAATCCGGGCCAAGGTGGTGTCGTCGCCCAGCCGAGTCACCCGCAGGACAAAGGCACCGGACCGGTTCATGGTGCCGCCGGTAACCATGTCGCCGATCTGCCGAGCAACGGCCAGCGGCTCGCCGGTGAGCATCGATTCGTCAATGGTTGTTCGCCCCTCGACGATCTCGCCGTCAATCGGCACCTTCTCCCCGGGCCTGACCCGCACCCGGTCGTTAATGCGCAACAGCGAAACCGGGATTTCGACCTGACCGGCTGCCCGGAGCACCCAGGCAGTGCGGGCCCGCAGGCCAACGAGGGCCCCAATCGCCTCGCTGGTGGTCCGCTTGGCCCTGGTTTCCAGGGCATGACCTAACTGGAGAAAGGCGAGGATCATCACCGAGGCGTCGAGGTAGAGGTTGTTGGCGGCTCCGGGAATGAAATTCGGATCGGCGATCACCAGCACCGAAGAGACCCAGGCGGCACCGGTCCCCAAGGCCACCAGCGTATCCATGTTGGCGGCACCGTGCCGGGCCTGTTTCCAGGCGCCGACGAAATAATTGCTTCCGCTGAACACCATGGTGAACAGACAGAGCAGAGCAGCCCCGGCCCAGAACAGTTGCCCATCCTGGGGATGGGGAAAAAGGCCGGACATGTGCCCAGCCATGAGCACGAAACCCACCAAGCCGGCAAGGAGAGCCCGTTGCCAGGAACGGCGGATTTCCAGCCTCGTCTCCTCGGCCTGCCTGAGACCAGGATCAACGAAGGCTTCCTCGAGCACTCCCTGGTAGCCAATATCAGCGAGCCGCAGCAGCACATCGGCCGGATGCTGGGTGGTTTTGATGCGCAACCGCCCTTGCTCGAGTTCCATCTGGAGGGCTGTGTCCGGGGCCAAGAGGACCTGGCGAACCTGTTCCAGGTCAGCCGCCTCCGGCTGCGGTTGCAGCCGAACGAAAAAGGTATCGCTGATGAGCCGCTGCCGCAGGGCAGCGCCGTAGCCTTGACCAAGGATCGCCTGCACCGCCAGATCTGGCGCCCCACCCCGCACCTGAGCCTTTTTCTCGATCAGATTGACCGCGGCTGCGGTGACGCCGGGCACGGCAAGCAAGGCTTCTTCCACCCGGCGCACGCAGCTGGCGCAATGCATGCCGAGGATGTCGATCTCGTAGGTTTCCTCCTGGGCGGAACGGGCATCCGCAACAAACGAGGCCCGATATCCGGCCTGAACGACCGCCGCCGCGACCCTATCCGGATCGCCGCCCACAACGCTGGCACTCTTTTCCACCAGGTTGACCGCTGCCTCGCGCACCCCGTCCACCGCTCGGATGGCTGCCTCGACCCGGCCGACGCAACTGGCGCAGTGCATGTCTTCCACCTGGAGCAGATACGGCCTTGGGGAATCAGGAGGTTGCTGAACCTTCGCCTTCGCCCCCGGTTCCGGCATCGGACAGGAGGCAGGTTCGCCGGTCTCTCCCAGCTCGGCCGGATATCCAGCCTCGCCCACCGCCCGAATAATTGCGGCCGGATCGCCGCCGCTGACCGTCAGGGTTCCAGCCGCCAGATCGACTTGCGCGGCGCTCACGCCCGCCACTTGCCGGGCCGCCGCCTCCACCCGTGCCTGGCAGTGCTCGCAGGTCATATCACTGACCTTAAACCAAGAGGTTGGGGAAACCAGAGATTGAGTAACAGAGTCGGAGGTGCTCATAATAGATGACCAGGGAATAAAATGCGGCGCTTTCACCAACTGATCGTGATCGCGCCGAAGGTTATCATTGAGGTGGTACTATAAATTGCTCGGCTGCATTCATAAAGGCAGAATATGCACTTCTTCCCGCAGGGGATAGTTGCCCTCGATCAGCAAGCCGTGGCGGCCATCAATGGCAATCGGGGCGCCGCAGGTGATGCGGGTGCCACCTATCACAGCATATTCCTCGGTCTCAAAAACCTGCATGTCGCGACAACCGACCACGCAGGTCTTCTCCAGCCGGGTGGCCACCACCGAGGCATGCGAGGTCTGGCCCCCACGCGAGGTCACCAGGCCGTCGGCGAGCGATATCTCGCGGATATCCTCGGGCACCGTGTCGCGGCGAATGAGAATCAACGGCGTCCCCGGTTCCTCCAGGCGCAAGCGGCTGATATTGTCCTCGTTGAACACCGCCTTGCCGCTCATCGCCGAGCCGGAAACGCCGATGCCCTTGGCCAGGATCGCCTTGTGGGCCAGATCGGAATCGACAAAGACGGTGAGATGCTCCTTTTTCTTGATGGTGATCATGTCACGGGTCTGCAGCAGGTACAACTGCTCCGGTTCCGGTCCCTCGAAGGTGAATTCAATTTCCTGCGGATTCCACTCCTTCTCGTAGACCAGATTCCGGCTGATACTCAAGAGCCGTTGGTAGACCTTGGGAAAGAGCCGCTCCAAACTCTTGTTCTCGTCGCGGCCGTCAATCTCCGCCTGTTCCACCGAAATCGGGTAGCTGGTGACCAGACCGGAAACGATATCCTCCCCCTGATCGCTGGTGGCGTAATCGCCCCAAAGGGCCACCCGCCGCACCTTGCGGTAGGGGTGGGCGGTGAACAGCACACCCGAGCCCGCCCTGGCATCAAGGTTGCCAAACACCATGGTCTGGACGATGACCGCCGTGCCCCAGTCGTCGGAAACCCCCATCAGGTGGCGATATTCCTGGGCCTTGGGCGTATGCCAGGAATCAAAAACCATATCGACCGCGCCGATCAGCTGCAGCCAGGGGTCCTCGGGCATACCGAAGCCCCTATTCCGCACCGCCTGCTGGTAGTTGAGCGCCAGCTGGCGCATCTGCTCGGGTGAAAAATCGCGTTTGTACAGCACGTTGTGCTCGTGCTTGTGGGTATTCATCAGTTCCTGAAAATCCTCGCGCTCCATGCCGTTGGCCATGCCCCAGGATTGGAGGAAGCGGCGGAAGTTGTCCCAGGCAAAATATTTCGAATGGGGATGGTTGGCAACATACTCCTCGGTCATCTCTTCGTTGGCCCCGACGTTGTGAATGGTCGACATGATGCCCGGCATGGAGATGGCCGAACCGGAGCGGACCGAAAGCAACAGCGGCTTCTCCGGCGACCCAAAGACCAATCCGGTCAACTGTTCGATGCTAGTGACTGCCGCCCGCACCCGGCGCATGTATTCGTCTCTTGCTCGCTCAAATTTACGGATCGCCCGGTAACAGCGGAAGACCTCGGTGGTGATGATAAAGGCCGGCGGCACCGGCATCTTGTCCCGGGCCAGCACCACCAGATTGAAGCCCTTGTTGCCGAGATGGATCAGGTTGTGGGTACGCAGGTTTTCCGCGTGCAGGCTGCTGATCGACTTTTCCGGATTGTAGGTCATCAGCAGGTCCAGGGTCTTCTCATCGAGGAGATCCTTCTGGGCCTCGAGGGTGCCGATCACTTTGCCGATGAAATTATCAAGATGCTGGAGGCCGAAGGTGGTGGAAATCAGGTCGCGAAAAAAAATCTCCGACAGGCGGAGCACGTTTTCCGGCATATTCTTTTCATCCCAGGAGTTGTGATACTTGGCCAGGATGTTTTCCTTGCCGATCTGCGGCACGATGATTGACAGGTTGTTCTGGTGGATGTTGGTGTAGTAGGCGTAGATAATGTCCTTGACCCCCTCGGAGAGGCCGCGCATGATATCGAGATGCTGGGTATAGGAAAACCGCCGAATGCCGATGGAGGTGGCCAGCAGACTGATGTAGGTCTCCAGGCGGCGGCTGGAGATGCCGTCGATCTGCAGCGCCCGGGTAAAGAGCCGCAAGCACTTGAGGATGCGGATAAAGGTCGCCTGGGTGATGAAGCTGAGATTGACCGTGGCGAACAGCTTTTCCAGGTAGACGTTGGCTAGGCTTTCCAGACGGAAGGTCAAACCCAGGGCATCGAACTTGCGCTCGCTGTAACGGCCGTAGACCGAGGGAATATCCACCGCGATATGCCGCTTGTAGTAGATTTCCTCCTTGGGTTCGAACTTCTCCGGACTGAGAATGACCTTCTGCAGGTGCTCCAACTCATCAAGCAGGGCGTCGAGACAATGGATGGGGTCGTTGGTCTCAAGCACATCGAGCAGATGGGCCAGTTCGGGAAATCCGGTATTGGTGGCGTGGTGCAACTGATTCTGGATCTCGGGCAGACTCAGGTTGTACTTGAGGTGGAGCAGCTTGTACATCCGCACCAGGAGAGCAAAACGCCGCCGCTCCACCTCGGAGAGATCCTGCTGCCGATCAAGAAATTCTTGACGCTCGTCATCACCCCAGGCCAGAATCTGCTCCATGCGGGTGAACCGCAACTCTTTCCTGATTCGAGCCGCCAACTGGTGCTGATCGTCGATAAAGGGGCCGCTGGTCTCGATCTGCCGCAGGACCTCTTCGGGCAGGTATTCATGGAGATAGCTGCGCTCAAGGGTGATCCAGAAAGCAAAAATCGCCTCGATGAAGCCGACGATCAGGTTACTTGACTCGACATGGGCCTGCTTGCGCAGGAAGTGGATCAGCGGGTCGCGGCGTTTGTGGATCTCATCGAGTTCGGTGGAGACGTCGCGCAGCTCGCCCTCGGCGCCGATCTCGTTGAAAAAGACCGGCATCAGCTTGGTGAACTGTTTGGCCAGGTTGTAAATCGGGCCGATGGGGTGGTTGAGCAGGTCGGTGATGTCGCGCTGGAACAGATCGGTGTCGCGGACACAGGTGCCCGAGAGCCGCAGATTGATGATCAGAGCCGAGAACAGGGTGGAACACCATTTGGGCTCCTGTTCGATCAGGTTGAGCCAGATCCGGATGTTGGTCAGGTGGGCGGGGTTGGCAATCGGCTGCCAATCCTCATCGACGCCGCGCACATTGGCGTACTGGAAGCCAAAACGCACCGCCTCCCAGAGGAAGGCCTCAACCAGGCGCGAATTGCCGCGCTTGAAGACCTCATTGCCGATCACCTGGATGCACTGCAGCGAAGTGTGCGGGTAACGGCGGACATTGGCCTTGAGCAGATGAAAGGTGGTGACGAAAAACTGCTCGATCTCCTCGAAGCTTTGCTTGCGGATCAACTGCACCAGGGATCGATTGATTTCGCGCAGGGTTTCCTCGTGGATCAAGGAGAGCCCCTTGGTATCCATGATCCGGAAGAGAAAGAGCAGCTTGCGGTTCTCAAGGAAATGGGAAGCGGCTTCGTCACCCGGCTCCGCCGCGACCATCTTGGCGGGGATTTCCTTGTAGAGGCGGACGATGTCCATATGGCTGGGCAGGGTGAGGATCAGTTCCAGCCCGGCCTGGTAATCGGCGGCAAAATCGACCGCTTCCTGAATCTGCTGACATTCACGGATGTGCTGGTGCGAGATGCCCTGCAACAGATCCTGACCGTGCCACTGACGGCAGTAGTCGCCGCACTGTTTCTCAAACCAAGGCAGGGGATCTTCCTCGCTCAGCCAGTACTGGTAGTTGCGCAGGAGAATTGTCCGCATCAGCAGGGCCAGAGCCTGGAGATCAAAAGGCCGCTCGGGTTGCTCTTTGCGCAGGACAATGACCTTTTGGGCCATTTTCCGCACCGGATGGTGCCCTTGCACCATGGACAGCATTACCTGGGGTTCGACTTCATCCAGTTCCCGTAATCGGGTGAAAAAATCGCTCAAGGCCGCCTCGAACCGAAAAAGAGTCGCGCTGTCCAAGGAAAAAATCAGCTTGTCGGCATAGGCGAGCATGGCCTCCAAAATCTTTTGCAGCAACTGATCGTTGCGCCCCGAATCCTTGAGGGCGTCAAAAAAAATGGCCATGAACAGGGAAAAGGCCTCGGGCCCCTGTTGGTGATCACGGTAGTGATTGACATTTTTAAGGGCAAAGGCTCGCAGTTCCGGAATAATCAACTTCCAGTTGTGATACGGATGGCTGATTTCATAGAGCAGGGTATCGAGTTTTCCCTGAAGCCCTTGAAAACGGCAGACAACCTCGCGCAGCAGAGTATACGCCGGGTTAATCACCACAGGAGCGGCAGTTTCCCGCAGGTTGGCCTTGAGTGCATCGGAAACAAGGGGCGGCGGACAGGAGGGATCAACAACGGACATAGGCAACCTCGAGAATTGAAAGGGCGAAAACAAGACCGCAATATGTATATTGTAAATGCGTTAACCGAGAAAGTCAGCAGGAGTTTTGCAGAGAGGGCCGCAGGGGCAGGAAGATGGCCCCGGTATTGACAATGGTTTCCAGCCGAACGAATTCCCCCGTCTGCGTTGCGATGGCGCCTTTGCGGTTGATCGTACCGGCCACAAAACCGTCATCACCAAAGCACGATATATTCCTCCTTGGAAATCAGGAAGGCAGTTGCTACTATACTTGCTCATCAGGAAAGAAAAGCCCCTTGCGCCTGCCGTTACGCCGACACGTCACCCCCATCACCCCCGCGGAAGAACCATTCCTCCGCCGAGAACGCCATGAACCGCTACACCCTTACCATCATCCTTCTGGCCTGCAGTAACGTCTTCATGACCTTTGCCTGGTACGGTCACCTCAAGAGCCTGTCGCACAAGCCCTGGATCATCGCCGCCTTGATCAGTTGGGGCATCGCCCTGATCGAATACCTGCTGCAGGTGCCGGCCAACCGCATCGGCCACAACGTCATGTCCGTGGGCCAGCTGAAGATTTTGCAGGAGGTGATCACCCTCTCCATCTTTGTGCCCTTTTCCGTTTTTTACCTCAAGGAAAAGCTGACCATGGATTATCTCTGGGCCGGTCTTTGCCTGCTGGGCGCGGTCTTTTTCCTCTTTCGCGGCAAGCTGATGGGTGCCTGACCCCGGCTGCCGCTCCCTTGTGAACAACTATGGACCGCACCCTACCCTTGCGTTTTGTACTCGACCTGCCGGATTGGGCCCCGGATGAACTACAGCAACTTCCTGAATTTCTCCCCACCCTGGAAGCACAGATGGCAGCGGTGCTCCGTTTTGCCCGCCTGAATACCGAAAACCAGACCGGCGGCCCCTTTGCCGCCGGAGTCTTCGAACGGGATTCGGGACGACTGCTTGGCATCGGCGTCAACCGGGTGGTGCCGCTCAACTGCTCCTCGGCTCATGCCGAGATCATGGCGCTGTCGCTGGCCCAACAGCGGCTGGGCGTTTACGACCTGGGCGGACCCGGCTTGCCCGCGCATCAACTGGTGGTCAACTGGAGCCCCTGCGCCATGTGCTTCGGCGCGGTACTCTGGTCCGGGATTCGTTCGCTGGTGATCGCCGGTGCCGACCCGGAGATGATGGCCATTACCGGTTTTGATGAAGGACCGATGCCTGGCGAATGGCGGGCCGAGCTGACCAAGCGGGGCATTGAACTGATTGAGGGGGTATTACGCGAGGAGGCCCTGGCGGATTTCCGCACCTTCGCCGCTTCCAACCCGATTGTGTATAATGGACGGCAGGGGTGAATCCGCCGCCAAATAACTCAAAGCCAAAGGGAACCATCCCCTTTTACCCTTTGATAGGGGGCACCGAGTAGCCCGGATGAAGCCAAAGCGTAATCCGGGGAGAAACTTAGCTACCCCCTGCGAGCTACCTATTCTTCGCTTTGTTTGCGTACCCCAACAAAAGGCGACATCGTTGATTCTCAACATAAATTTTGATTTTTTCGTTACTGCACCATGAACTTCAAAGGCTTCATAACAGTCGTTGTATTTTTCGCTCTAGGTGGTCTCTGTGGGGGTTATCTCTTCTCTCGAAGCATTCCTCGATCATTTCTTGCCGTTGATAACTGTCAAGATCAATGCTACCAACCCAAAGAGCTTGCTGGCCTCATCACGTCGGCTGCAATCCTCCGTGCTCCATTTCTTCTTCCAGGGGTGGTACTTGAGTCAGAAACATGCTTAGCCATTCGCCATCCAAATCCCGAAGCGAAGGTCCACTACGTATTACTCCCAAAACACGACAGTATAAACATAACGACTCTCACTTCCGACGACACCAAGTATGTCATGGGCTGCTTTGCTCTTGCACGAGAATTAGTCGAACGCGACCACCTTCGCGCTTATCGTTTATATACCAATGGCCCGGCCTATCAAGACATTGCTTACCTTCACTTCCACCTTGTCGGACGTGAAATGCGCTGAGCAGCACCCCCGACAACAAATCGACACAACACCCCTATTCCATTGAAATACTAATGATAAAACAGGGAGGAAGAATGATACACAGAATGCTTGCCCTTCTTTTAGCCACAGGTTTTTGTCTGACCATCCAGGGTTGTACCAAGCGTGCGTGGTATGAAGGATTACAACAGAGGCAGCGCCAAGAATGTTATAAAAACCAAAGTGGCGGAGACGTGCAGAAATGCTTGGACAATGTAAGCGGCACCACCTATGACCAATACATGCAAGACCAAGAGAATACTAAAAAAGAGGTGCGGTGAGGTTGTTGAAAGAACCAAGCGGGTGATGGCTCCCCATTGTACAGAGTCAACTCAACCGGGAGTACCGCCAGGACTCCCGGTTTTCTTTTGCAATCAATGCATTGCGACTATGTATCACTTCCCGCAGCTACGAATTATGGGATAACGCCGCAAGCCAGACGCGCACCCCCGCCGCCCAAGGGGGCCGGATGGTCGGCATGGTTGTCGCCGCCCAGGTGAATCATCAGGGAGCGCCCCTTGACATCAGCCACCTTCAGTCGAGGCGCCAGGACCGGGTTGGTCGCAGTGCCGGAAGCATCAACAGTCAGTGCCGGCAGATCGCCCAGGTGGCCGTCCCCCCAGGGTAAACCGTGTTTTTTACTGCCCGCGGGATCGTAATGCCCGCCAGCCGCCAGGGCGGGCACCATCTTGCCGTCCTTTTCTTGAGGGGCGCAACTCGGATTTTCATGGACATGGAAGCCGTGCAGCCCTTGGGACAAGCCGGTGAGCGAGGGGGTGAACACGAGGCCATACGGCGTTTCGCTGATTACAATCTGACCGATGGCACCCCCGGCCCCTTTCTCATCCGCCATATTCATGGGAACCGTGATGTCTGCTTGGGCCGTTCCATAGAGCAGCACAATGGCCGCTGCAGCGAGTACTTTGTAATGGGATTTCATCTTGTTTCTCCTTACCTGGTTGATGAATGAGTACACAGATTGATTTTCAAGATTGCTGAGTCATCAAAAGAGGGCGGTCCTGCCCAACGCCACGCACTGCCTCAACCGGGACGCTGACCATTACCAATCAACACCTGCCGTCAGACCGACTGCACGCACGAACTCAGCGGATTGCACACTTCATATCCCCGTTCTTTATTGAACGGATTGAAAACCAGAGTTGGGCAAGGCGCACCTTTGATCACCCGGTCCGCGACGCTGCCGAGCAGCACCTTTTCGATGCCCTGGGAACCATGGGTAGCAATGACGAGGAGATCAACGTGCTGCTCTCGGGCATACGCGAGAATGGCATCGGCGGCATCACCACTGACAACGACGCCGTCAATACCGTGCGCCCGGCCTTGCACCGTTTCCATCAAAGCGGTCATCTTGCTCTCCGCATGGGCGAGGAAGGACGCTTCCAATTGCTTGAGCGTATCGGGTTTATAATCGCTATAATCCGGGAGCTGCGGCATGACATGAATGAAGGTCGCTTGGGCAGCCCCCAGCTTTTGGGTTATAAAAAGGGCCAAATCGACCAGAGCCTCTGAATGTTGATGAAAATCAACAGGAACGAGGATGTTTCGGATTTCCAGCATGATGCACCTCCTTGTCGGGTAGACTTTCCAGATTGGATGCAAACGAGAAAAGATTCTTGATGTAACCGCGTGCCCGGACTTCCTTGTTGCAATTTCCTTACGGAGTTAAAGCGTTTTGCAGCACTGTTCTTAATAGATAAGACCGTTGCGGCGGGCCGTCAATAAAGCTCACCTAAGAGTTCCAGAGATCGATGAATCGCTGCAAAACGGAGACCGGGCTGACCGAGGATTTGCTGAGGGATTGAGGCACTGACCGGTTTTCTGCCCTTGGCCCCCCCAACCCGAGGTATTGCCAACGAGCGGCAGGGAAAAATATCTTTACTTTGCAAGTTCGATTATTTAACTGACACAATCAGTTGACTGTATTCTGCCGATGCACATTTGAATGGTACCATTTCGAGAGAACGCTTTATGGATGAGAACTGTCCGAGCACAACAGCCTTGCGTGTGGCCCTGCGCCGCGCGGCTCATCAGGGAGTTGGCAAACTCTCCCACATCCTGCATGCCCAGGTTTGAATGGAAGTAAATTCGCCAAGGAAGTGCACAATGAACCGGCAAATCAATCCGGGACCGGCATGATCCGCCTTATGCTTTTCGGCTTGGCCGCCGGGCTCTTTTTCAGCACCACCTTTATCCTCAACCGGGCCATGAGCCTGGAAAACGGCCACTGGTACT
Organism: Desulfobulbales bacterium; assembly: GCA_038318785.1. Lineage (GTDB taxonomy): Bacteria > Desulfobacterota > Desulfobulbia > Desulfobulbales > Desulfobulbaceae > Desulfobulbus. Next base: position 12,845 of record JBBQCO010000066.1, read on the forward strand.
GGTCGGCCGCGCTCCGCTATTTCTACATGGTGCTGCTGCTTGGTATCGGGCTATCGGCGTGCAAGGGACCCGCCTATTTCCGGCGGGTTCTGGGAGAATGGGGCCGTCACTGGCCCTTCTGGACGCTGAGCGGCACCATCGGTTTTGGCTGCTTTTACGCGCTGCTCTGCTTTGCCGCCGATTTTGCTCCCGGATGGGTAGTCGCCACCACCTGGCAGTTGACGATCATCGCCACCTTGGTAGTCCTGATCTGTTTCGGCGGGCGCTTTGCCAAACGGATCTGGCTCTACGCCCTGGTGGTTGTTGCCGGAGTAGTGCTGGTCAACCTCAGCAACGCCGGCACCGCCGACCTTCACCCTCTGCTGCTGGGCGGGTTGCCGGTGCTGCTCGCCGCCTTCTGCTATCCGTTGGGCAATCAGTTGGTCTGGGAGGCCCAGCGCGGCAGACCATGGCTCCCTGAAATCGATGCCGCGCTCCTGGCCAACAGCTTCACCAAAGTCTTTCTCCTCTCGGCCAGTAGCCTGCCCTTCTGGCTGCTGCTCTATCCCTGCACCGATGCAGGATTACCCTCTTCAGGCCAGTTACTGAACACCGGCCTGGTTGCCCTTTTTTCCGGTGTGATCGCCACCACCTTGTTTCTCCACGCCCGCAGCCGCGCCGATAACGCGAGCAAACTGGCCGCGGTCGACGCCACCCAATCGAGCGAAGTCCTGTTTGCCCTGGCCGGGGAGATCCTCTTTCTTCACGCCATCCTGCCCAACACCGTTGGCCTGGTCGGCATCGCCGTCACCGTCCTTGGACTGATTGCCTTTGCCCGCCATGAGCACGAATAAGCCGACGACCCTTGGAGAGAGCATTGCGCAGCCTTACGCCTCGCTTTTGAACCGATACCCCACGCCTGACTCGGTTTGGATATAGCGTGGCCGCGAGGCATCGTTTTCGAGTTTATGGCGGAGATTGCTGATGTTGACCCGCAGAACATGCGGCTGTTCCAGATAAGCGGCGCCCCAGATCTGCTTGAGAATCTGGCGATGGGTCATCACCTTGCCGGCATTGGTGACCAGCAGACGGAGCAGTTCGTACTCCGTGGGTGTCAGGGCAACGGCCTCGCCGCGCAAGAGCACCAGCCGGCGGGCCAAATCGACCTCCAATTCATCGATCTTGATCACTGGTTCCGGCACCTGATGCAGGGAACGCCGCAGCATCACCCGGATCCGGGCGAGCAATTCGCTGACACCGAAGGGTTTAGTGAGATAGTCGTCAGCCCCCGAATCAAGCGCCTTAACTTTGTCGGCCTCACGATCTCGAACGGAAAGGACGATGATTGGCACCTGCGACCATTGCCGTATCCGTTTAATCACCTCGACGCCGTCCAGGTCGGGCAGGCCCAGATCCAGCAGAATGACGTCCGGCTTGACCGTCACCGCAGCAGCGAGCGCGGCATGGCCGTTGTCCGCCAGGAAGAGGGCAAATTCGCCGTCCGCAAGCGCTGTTTTCAAAAACCGGCGAATGGCTGGTTCGTCATCGACGATCAGTATCCGCTGTGGATGTGCTTCCGTTACCATTTCGTTCCTGTTGACAAAGGGAGCCGGCAGGTGACGCATAATCCGCCGCCCACCCGGTTTTCCGCACAAATTTTTCCCTGATGAGCCTCGACAATACCCTTACAGATGGACAACCCCAGTCCCGTTCCACTGACCCCTTCCGGAACGGGCAGACGATAGAATTTTTCAAACACCCGCTGTACGTCATCCTCAGGCACTCCTGGACCACGGTCGAGGACTTTCATAACCAGATGGTCGGCATCGATATCAGCGGTGATCTCCAGGGGACTGTCCGGCGGCGAATATTTTAAACCATTGTCGAGCAGATTGACCAGTACCTGGGTCATCAGGACCATATCCATACCGACCGGAGGCAGCCCCTCGGCAAGCTGCACGCTCACATCGCGTCCGGCCAATTTCTGGTCGAGAATGGTCAGGGCGCTGCCGATCAAATCCTGGACATCGCACGGCTCCTTATTGATCCGCATTTCTCCTGCCTCCAGCCGGGTCATGTCCAGCAGATTGCCGACAAACCGGTTCAGCCGCTCGGCCTCATCCCAGGCACCGCTCAACAATGCCTGTTTTTTCTGCTCAGAGAGTTGAAGATTATCCCCGCTCAGACTGCTCAGCGCCCCGATGATAGTAACCAAGGGAGTTCGCAGATCGTGAGAGATGGAGTTCAGCAGCGCCCGCTCCAACGACTCCCGTGCTTCCAGAACTTGGGCCTGTTCCGCCTGCCGGGCCAGATGCACCCGTTCCATGGCTAGGGAAATCTGGGCGACAAAGGCATCCAGGAGGCGGCGATGGTGGGGAGAAAAATACTCCGATGCGCCCTGCAAGGAGACTCCCAGCGCCCCAAAGGCATGACCGGTTGTGAGCAGGGGCAGATAGAGGAGTCTGGCGGAACTGAGCGTTTCCGTGCCGTTGCCTGCTGGCCGTCGGTTGCGGAAGGCCCAGTCGGCCACGGCCAGCTCCTTTTCATCAATGGTCAAGCCGCTGCTGATGGCGGCAATGCGCATTTGCTCATCCTCCGGGATCAACACAACCAAATGGGCAAGCAGAGACTCACCGATGTTCTTGATTACCGCCGCCAGGATGGAGTCCATATCGATAGCCACGGACAGGTCGCGACTGAGGTAATAGAGACTCTCGGTCTGCAGTTCCCGTTCCCGCAGGGCCTCGGCCCGCACCTTTCCCTTGGCCACCAGGGTACTGATGACCACGCCGACAATAAACAGGCCAAAAAAGGTAAACAGATATTCGGTGTCCGCGACGGTAAAACTCCACCGAGGCATAATAAAGAAAAAATCGAAGGCCAGCACGCCGAACGCGGCAGTCAGGATGGCCGGTTTCAATCCAAACCGGACGGCGGCCAGGACCACGGCCAGCAGATAGACCATGACCAAGTTGATCGGCGAAATATAGAGCCGCACCAGGGAGGAAAGAACCGTCGCCGCAGCAACCAAGGTCAGACTCACCAAATAGTCCGACCAAGAGCCTCCCTTTGGCGGCGGCACGACAGCGTTTTTTTGCTGTATCGTTTCTTGTTTAAAACTAACCACATGGACGTGAATCGAACCGCTGAGGCGGATGATCTGATCGACGATGGGCGGCCGCAACAGTTCTCGCCAACGGGGTTTGGTGGGTTTGCCGACCACGATGCGGGTCATATTGTGGCGGATGGCGTACTCGATGATCGCCTGGGGTACAGAAGAGGCGGTGATGGTTGCCACCTCGGCGCCCAGGCTTTCGGCCAGGCGGAGATCATGCCAGACCCGCTCCCGGTTTTCCTGCTGTTCCTTGGCCAGGCGGGGCGTTTCGATGTAGACGGTAAACCATTGAGCCTTGAGTTCGTCGGCCAGACGCCGGGTGGTGCGAATCAGTTGCTCGCTGAACGGGCTGCCGCTGGCGCAAACCAGCAGACGCTCGGTCACGGGCCAGGGGCCGGCAATGGACCGGGTCTCCATATAGGTCCGCATCTCGTCGTCCACCCGGGCAGCAGTCCGGCGCAGCGCCAGTTCCCGCAGGGCGATCAGATTGCCGGGCCGGAAGAATTTTTTTGCGGCGAGAGAAGCCTGTTCCGGAATGTAGACCTTGCCCTGGCTCAACCGTTGCAGCAAGGCCTCGGGCGGAATATCCACCAGCATGATTTCCGCCGCCAGATCCAGGAGGCTGTCGGGAACGGTTTCCCGTATGGGTATGCCGGTAACCTGAGCGACGATGTCGTTTAAGCTCTCGAAGTGCTGGACATTGACTGTGGTGAACACATCGATGCCGGCGGCAAGGAGTTCCTCGATATCCTGCCAGCGCTTTTCATGACGGCAGCCGGGTGCATTGGTATGGGCCAGTTCGTCGACCAGCGCCACTTCGGGCTTCCTTGCCAGGGTCGCATCAAGGTCCAGTTCGGTCAGCGCCACCCCCTGGTAGGTGCAGCGGGCTTGGGGCAGCACCTCCAGACCTTCGAGCAGGGCATCGGTTTCCGCTCGGCCGTGGGATTCGACGTACGCGGCAACCACCTCGCGGCCTTCCGCCTTGAGCTGACGGGCCGCCTCCAGCATGGTGTATGTTTTGCCGACACCGGCGGCATAGCCCAAAAATATTTTTAATCGTCCGCGCTGCTTCCCCTTTTCTTCTGCCTGCGCAGCTTTAAGCATGGCTTCCGGCGACGGACGCATCTCTTCCGGGGGCAGGCTCATGAGATGACCTGGTCCCAATCAAGGGTGAGGCTCTGCACTCTTTTCTCGCTCCACTGCATCATAAATCTAACAAGGCAAGGGTTCATCAGCATGCTGGCGTGGCGATCCACTCTACTTGGTTGCCTTGTAGGTTTTATTGTGCACCGTCTCTTGAAAAAGGTGTTGAAAAGAACCAGCAATAACGACGAAAAAACAGTTGATTAAATTGAAAAAGCCTCTATTCTGGACAGAGTTTTCCCGCTAAAAAAAACACATCCAAAACGAGGCTTTATGCATCACAAGAATATCAGGGCC
>JBBQCO010000067.1:0-17182 GCA_038318785.1 Desulfobulbales bacterium
CGGTTGTAGACTGAGATGTTGTCCAACCCCATGAAGCCGCCTTCAAAGACGTTCAATCCCTCACTGTCCTTCTGGTTTACCCACCAGGAATAATTGATCGGCATCCATACCGGACCCCGCCAATTCGAGTTTCCGCCAAAAAGATCCGATTGGGACTCTCCAGGCTCATACTCAATGAGGGCCTTGCCGACGCCGGGCAATGACCCCAGATGACGTTTATGCCTATGCATCCTGCTCACGCTGCGAATACCATGGGGCGAAAAAAATTCCTCCGAATTGAGGAGTCGCCGGAGGATGGAAGGGATCATGGTGTGGTCCACCATGGCAAGTAGCCGTTCTCCGTTTTCGTTTGTATGGGTCGGGCAGGCACAGATGGTGTGGCCGTCAAACATACCGCCTTTGTGTTCTTCGAGAAGAGCTTTGAAACGGGGGACCCTGTCGAGGATATCTGCCGTCACATTTTCGGTTGCCAACAGGGGGATGAGGCCGACATAGGAATAGACATTGATCCGGTGGCGGCCACCGTCGGGAGTGGTGATCAGATCTTTAAAGAAACCGTCACCGGGATCCCAGAGGGAAATTTTATTGGCGGAATGTCCGGCAAGAGAATTGGCGATGGCCAGGAAATGCTCATAGTACTGGATGGCCATCTCTTCGTATTCTTCCTGCTCCTGCGCCAGTTCAAGCGCCATAGCGGTCATATTAAGAGCAAACATGGCCATCCAGCCGGTGGTGTCAGACTGCTTCAGGCTGTAACCGGGTGGGAGAGGGCGGGAGCGGTTGTAGACTGAGATGTTGTCCAACCCCATGAAGCCGCCTTCAAAGACGTTCAATCCCTCACTGTCCTTCTGGTTTACCCACCAGGAATAATTGAGGGCCAACTTGTTGAAGACACGGCGAAGGAAGTGCATGTCACCTCGGCCTTTCTGCTTGCGGTCGTTTCGAAACACCTTCAAGGCGGCAATAGCATGCACCGGCGGATTGACATCGTCAAAAAGCCATTCATAAGCCGGAATCTGGCCATCAGGGTGGAGATAGCGATGACTAAGAAGCAATTCGATCTGCTCTTTGGCGAAATCGACATCAAGGTGGGCAAACACCATACAATGGTAGGCGAGGTCCCAGGCGGCAAACCAAGGATATTCCCAATTGTCGGGCATGGTAAGAATGTCAGCGGCTCGTAAATGGCGCCAGTTCTTGTTTCGACCTTGTTTCCGAAATTCAGGAGGGGGGACCTGATCACCGTCGAGCCACTGACTCACATCAAAATGAAAAAATTGTTTGCACCAGATCATGCCGGCCATGGCTTGACGGAAGATGAGGGCATCTTCCTGGGTGGCCTCAGGTACAAGATCAGCATAGAAAGCGTCGGCTTCCTCCAGACGCCGGGTTATTGTTTCTTCCATCCCGGAAAAAGGATCATCGATGGCCCGGTTCGTCAACACCAAGTCTATTGTGGCCTCGGCGCCGGATGCGTAGGTGAGTGCATGCCAGGCAGCGAACTTGGTTCCCGTGTGCGCAGGGTTAACTGCATCATGATCACCATCAATCAACCGCCGATGAAAGGCGTCTTTGACATACGGTGAGGCATTGGCAGCGCCAAAGAGCCGTTCCAGGTTGCTTTCGTTATCTGTGAACAGGGGCATGGCCTGTTGCCGGCCGTAGAGAATAGTTTTCCCAAGCGTGGGATGCAGTGCTTCCACCGCCCAAAGGGCATTCTTGCCAGGCTGGGCGAGGCGAAGAACAGGTTTTTCGACTTGCTGGCCGTCGTTCCATGACCAAGTGTTCCGGAACCACAGCGTCGGCAGAACGTGCAGGGTTTTGGTATCAGGCCCCCGATTGCTGATCCGGATTCGGACGAAGATGGTCTCGGCAGTTTCTTTGGCGTAGGTAATCTCAACGTCCCAGTATCGATTTTGGTCGAAAACACCGGTTTCAAAAAGGCCAAACGGTGGATCTGTGCGTAATCTTCGCCTGTTTTCCTCGATGAGAGCAGCATAGGGAAAGGCCGCCTGCGGATATTTATAGAGAGTACGCAGGAGACTGTGACTTGGAGTGGCGTCCAGGTAAAAAAAACATTCTTTGACGTCTTCGCCGTGATTGCCCTGTTTGTTGGACAGCCCGAACATGCGCTCTTTCAGTATGGGGTCGCGCTCATTCCAGAGGGCAAGAGCCAGGCACAAGCGCTGTTGCTTATCGCAGATGCCACCTATGCCGTCTTCGTTCCAGCGGTACGTACGGGCGCAGGCCTGGTCGTGATCAAAATATTCCCATGCTTCACCGTCAGGGCTGTAGTCCTCGCGTACCGTTCCCCAGGCACGTTCGCTCAAATAAGGTCCCCACAAACGCCAATCCTGTTTTCCGAGTCGCTGTGCTTCGAGCCGATCCTTTTCTTTCATGGTGCGCGCCCTCTACGATTGTCGCATTGCCTTCGTCGCTGGAGCAAGGGTTTCAATAGAATGTGTCTTTGCAAACAGCATAATAATGATCGTTGAACAATTAAGCCTCGATAGTAAGACTTTATCAAGATAATTGATGTTAAATTAACCCAAAGATATCAATAGATATGGAGTTATCATGTTGACAGGCCTGAATAGTGAACACAGTGTTTGGACATAAACGTTGCTCTCCCGCTGAAAAACGAGACCCTACCAGTCAGGCGGCCTATGAGTTGGTTTCGTAAATACTACTAGTTGCAGATTCTTTGAGGAGGACTACCCATGCCTGCTTTACAAGCCTTTTTGTGCCTCATCAAAAGAACACTTCTTTTCACCTTGCTCGTCGTTCAACCAATCAACGCCGCAGCGCTGACCGTTGAGGATATTGATTTCCAAGAGAGCGTCAGCATTGATAACAAACAGATTCCGATTCGAGGCGCGGCACTTCTACGCTGGTTGAAAATCTTCAAGGTATACGTGGCGGCTCTCTACCTGCCTGAAAACGGCTCTCCCAACGACGTCCTGGCCGATATCCCCAAGCGTCTTGAAATTAGCTATCTCGTCTCCATACCCGGACCAGATTTTGGCAAAGGGGCAGAAGCGATTCTGGAACGTAATAACAGTCCGAGCGAACTGGCGCGCTTGCGAAGCCGTATAGACAAACTCAATGCGGTGTACCGTGATGTCAAGCCCGGTGATCGATATGCTTTGACCTACGTGCCCGGCCAAGGAACAGAGCTGAGCTACAATGGTCGGCCACTCATCACCATCGAGGGGTCAGATTTTGCAGCAGCATATTTTGGCATATGGTTGGGAAAAGATCCTATTGACCTGGAAATGCGCCGCCGACTGATCAATAGAGGGTGAAAACCTGGGAAATACTACGGGGGATTATCATGCCACTTCGTTATCAATCATTTTGGTTGTTCTTTTATGCTCTCATTGCACTGGTAACTTCGAGTTGCACTTCGGTGCGACTCTCTGACTAAGCAGAGCAGAAACCTCATTTCGACATGCAGGAATACTTCAACGGGCGTGTTGTTGCCTATGGCATTGTCCAAGATCGTTCGGGATAGGTTATTCGTCGCATGACGATCGACATGCAGTGCAGTTGGCAAGGCGACACCGGCACACTTGATGAAAATTTTACCTACGCTGGCATAGATCGAACCAGTATCAAGGAGAAAAGTCATGACAAAAGCAGACGGACCCAAGGGAGCCATACTCCAGCGCGACAAGAAAACCTATGCCATCGTGCCACGTATCCCTGCAGGCGTGATCAGCCTCGAACATCTGAAGGCACTCGCCGAGGTAGTGGAAAAATATGCTATTCCCATCGTTAAGATCACTTCCGGCCATCGAATCGCCCTGGTCGGCATGCCGGAAGAGCAGATCCTGCCGATCTACGAAGATCTCGGCATGAACGAAGGCAAGGCTGTCGAACTCTGCCTCCATTATGTCCAGGCCTGCCCCGGTACTGAAGTCTGCAAATTCGGCGTCCAGGACTCGCTTGGCTTCGGCATCCGCCTCGAAGAAATCTTTTCCAGCATTGAAATGCCGGCAAAATTCAAGGTTGGAATTTCCGGCTGTCCATTTCTCTGCGCGGAAAGCCTGGTGCGGGATCTCGGACTGATCGGCAAGAAGAACGGCTGGACCCTGGTTTTCGGAGGCAACTCCGGGCGCAGGGTGCGTCAGGCTGACGTTTTGGCCGAGGACATGGACGAGAAGCAAACCATCGCCTTGGCCAGAAAATGCATCGAGTATTATGTCGCCAATGCCAAACCCCGTGAACGCACCGGCGCCTTTGTCGACCGCATTGGCATCGAGGATTTGAAAAAAGGTGTCCTTTAAACGTTCGCCCAGCACAACGAATAAGGTTAGGTTGAGCGTGCCGCGAGCCACCATCTGAACCGTTTGTTAAACAAGCCCGGTGGTCATCTACAGAAAAGAGCTTTTTGGTGTCGAGGGGACGAATCAGACAGTGGGTCGGCAGGAAGGAGGAAGAAGGCCCTTCAATGTTCTCTGAGGTGGATTGCGGTGCGGCATCATGCTGTATTATGTTGGTTTTAGGCGTTTTTTTGGCGAGAATATCCTTTCCCGGTGTAAACCGGCACTTGCCCCGATCATGTCGCGCCCCCGTTTTACATACCCGACACCTCCGCCTCGCCTAGGTTTGTGCCACAGTGTCCAGGGCCGGTGGCTTGGCAAGCCTCTTGGTGATGATCACCATGGCAGCACCGCAGGCTGGACGGTTAATTGCCGGCCGTGGCCTCAAGTTGTCGATCAGAGCACGCCAGGGGTGCGTTCGAATCGAGCTGTAAAAGACCAGTTAGAACGCCGATATTGTTTTAGTGCGGCGTATCAAATGGGTCGAGCAGCATTTCCCCTCTGTTTGTCTCTTCAGCACGCACTTCCCGATTGCTGTTAATTATCCGGGCACATGAGTTCCAGCGTAGCAATGCCTCCTGATTTTTGGTGTCGCATTCGGTAATCGCCGTATTAAAAGCCTCCATAGCCTTAACCAGCCACTGATAAGCAACGGGGCCGGCTCCCGGGGCACCCTGCCTGAGATGGAATTTGGCCCGGCGCTCAAAAATTATTCCGGAATAATAGGCCTTGCAATGGGAGGCATCCAGCTTGTCGGCAATCTCTATGGCCTGGGCAAACGAGGGATTTATTCCAAAAGTGGTAAATTTGTCGGTCAGGGCCAGCAGCAGGGTCTTCAACGCCTCCTGGTGGTCCGGTATCACGGCTAAAATATCCAGGCAGATGCTTTCCGCATCATTGGGTTCATTGAGTCTTCGATATTGTTGTGCTTTCTCCAGGGCTTCCGGTACCGCTTCAGATGTTATAGTCTTTAATTCTAGCATGTGAATCTCCTGCATTTTTTTTGAGAGGAATTCTCTTGATAGACTAACATCTCCAATATATCTATCCGGAGCAGGTTTGCAAGGAATGTTGATGAAAACGCAAATATTTAGGTGAGATATTTCGAGAACTGGCAAAGCAGAAAGAATGCACGGTTATCGAAGGGCATCTTATGCCCGACCATGTGCATATCATGCTTTCCATTCCCCCCAAGTATTCGGTGTCCCAGGTTGTAGGCTTCATCAAAGGGAAAAGCGCCAACCAAATAGCCCGCAACTTCCAGGGCAGGAAGAAGAATTTCATCGGCCAGAATTTTTGGGCCAGAGGTTATTACGTTTCGACGGTTGGCAAGGATGAAGGAGTAGTGCGAGCGTACATCCAGAATCAGGAGGGAGAAGATAAGCGCCTTGACCAGCTGAAATTGTTTGAGCAATAGCCACCTTTAGGTGGCTCCAGGTTTTCAACCGCTTTGAGCGGTTCAGGAATTCAAGCCACCTGCTCTGCCGGTGGTACATGGCTCGTCCGAGAAAGAAGGTCTAAACCCCCGCCTTTCAGGAGGGTGGCATTCTGCTAGCAGCTGACTTATGCTGGCAGCCATGGAATATCGTCAAGGTAGCCGCACAAAATACAAGATAGAATACCACTTCGTCTGGGTGACCAAGTACCGAATGAAAAATGTAACAGGGAGGATTATTCTTATGGCTCTAGGTTTACTTGGCTTAGTCGGTTGTGCCGGCGAGCGCCCCAGCAACCTGGGAGCCAGGGAGGGGATTCTCACTCCGTGCCCGGGTTCCCCCAATTGCGTATCGAGTCAGACTGAAAACGAACGCCACCGCATAGCCCCATTGGCATTCAGCGGTGACCCCAGTGCAGCTTTTGCTCGCCTGAAACGGGTTCTTTCAGGCCGGAGCGATACCACTGTCGTCGATGATTTGCCCGATTATCTGCGGGTTGAACTGCGGACGATGCTCTTTGTCGATGATGGCGAGTTTCTGCTGGACCGGACGAATAAGGTGATAAACGTCCGCTCCGCTTCGCGACTGGGCTATTCGGATCTTGGTAAAAACCGGAGCCGTCTTGACGCTATCCGCAGTCAATTCCTCGCGTTGGAGGGAAAATAGCCGCCGAAAGAAGAGAGAAGATGGGCATCACACACGTCCCTTCTCGTCATCAACGAATTGTCTGGCGTGATGAAGGGCTGCGCTTCTGGGGACACCTCTGATTCGTTGATAGAGTAGGCGGCATTGTTCGTAATCCATGGAAGAGACCAGGGCATTCACCATAGCGTCATCCTCGCAGTGGGGAAACGTATGGTCTGGCTGCAGTTCTTCCTTGGCAACCAGTTTGACAGCGATCAAACTGCGTGCGGCCAAAAGATCAGCCCGATCAGTAGCAATGGCATCATGCAGGATATACAACAAGGTCAAAACGTCACCCGGCCCGATATTTCGTCGTTTTGCCTGTAACTCATCGACAACCGGCTGCAGGAGAAAAACAGACTGCACTTTCAGGTGTTGACCGATCTGCGTTGTTAAAAAATGATACAGCCCATAATGGATGTATCCCGCTTCCACAAAAAGGCGCTGCCCGGTTGCCGTTAACTCCGCAATGGCCGCAGCTCGCATAAAATCGCGCATTCTGATGCGATGGGCATCCTTTTGGGCGAAGACCTTGACCGAATCTATCACTGCCCGAAAATCCTCTTTCATGCTCAGACCATAGAAGGTGATGAGCGCCCCGGTGGCCTCTTTTTCTGCGAGATAGACATTCCGAAGTCCATCCAGGGAGAGAACATATTCCGGCGTCTTGCCATCGGCAAAAAGTTCATGAATCTGCACCAGGCAGTCAAGATAGGGCTCTACCTGGACAATGTGTTTTCCGTGAGCAAACAACTGCCTCAGCTCCACACAGAGGCTTTTTGAAAAGAGAGGAAAACTTGCATCGACCTGAAGAAGATACGCTTCTATGGCCATCTTTCCCCGGAGCATTTCGGTAAACCCTGGGGTGGGCGGTTCTTCCAGGATGATGGTTTCGCTCTTGCGCATCTGGGCGATCAGCATGGGGATCGCCTCAAGATAATGGGGGCCGAAGCCGATGGTGACCTCGGTTCCGTTCTTTTGATGGGGACGGAGGGGCATGGGAACCTCAGGTATCAGCCTTGAAACGTATCGCGAGACGCTGCGAAAAAGCGGTGGGAGGATGAGCCAATCCGTCCATTCAGCGTCGCGGCCAAGCCTGCTCTCCGTGCAGGGCGCCGAGCAGGGCGCCCAGAACCACACCCCGATGGCAGTTGTCACCACCAAGATTGGTGTTCACCACCAGGGCCTGCTCGGGATCATCCTGGTACTTCCAGGCCAGGTAGAGGGTCAGTGGCAGTGATTGTTCGATGTAGCAGGCCGTACTGAAAACATTACGAGCGACATCGGTATCGGCACGGCTCGACAATGCTGCAAATGGATATCCATAGAAACGCTGCAGCGGTTTAGGTCTGTTTTTTTGCAAGGCCTGCCGAACATCAGATCCGTGCAAGATGTCGTGGAGAATGTCGGCAAAGCAGGCCAGGGCATTGCGCATCAGGGGCCCAGGGTGGGTCAATGCTAGATGCTGTTCGGCCCGCTGCAAGGCATCGTCCCAATGGTCCTGGTCGAACAGCAGTAAAGGCAATGGCAGACACAATCCCCCGATGTGCTTTTCATCCGGCAAATGAGCGGGGGGACCTTTTCTTTGGGGAGCCCACGCTCTAAAGAACTCCCGATGACATTCTTCAACATAGGTGTCTTTGTGTATACCGGGAGTTGTCATGAACGCCACATACTTTTCAAGATAGAGTTCCTGATCGTATGCCTCTTTTTCCAGCAGGCTGTCCATCAGCAGTTGGCTGATTTTCAAGTTCAGGGTGTTTTCCCCGGCTTCGAGGAATTGGTGGTAGTGGACGCCGCGCTGCCCCCAAAACGTGGCCTGGTTATGCAGAATGTCCGCTTCCGGACGAAGGGGGTGATACTTTGAGCGCCAGAGAATACTGTCCGGATGAGGATTGCGAGGTCGGGCAAAATCCTTAACCCAGCTATAGTCTCTAGCCAAGGCGGCCGTATCGTAATACCAGTGAACGGGCATGGCCAGGGCATCAGCTATGAAGGCTCCGAAAAGTGCGCCGGTCAGGCGGAAATGAAGTGCTAAAGCGGGATTATCCATTGATTTTGCCTTGATTGAAATTTTAATTTTATTTTGATAGGGTAAGCAAGGGACGCGATCTGGAAAGGTATGTGTTTGATTCAAGCTGACAGATTTTTCTGTTGTAAGGCGTTATGCTCTCTCCAAAAGGTGTGGATGACGGGCGAATATGCATGTAAGTGATTAAAGGCAATGACAATGAAACGTACAATGCGAATCATAGTTGCAACAGTGGTCATAATCATTGGAGCGATAGATGCCATGGCGATTGAAGAGGCAACATACAATGTGGTGAAAAGAGATGACATATTCGAGATCCGCGATTATGCCCCACACATCCTCGCCGAAACCGTCGTGGAAGGAGATCTTGAACAGGCTGGAAGCAAGGCATTCAGGAAGCTCTTTCGCTATATCTCCGGTGACAACCTGTCGCGCGACAAAGTGGCGATGACCGCACCCGTATCCCAAGAGCCAAAGGGGGAGAAGATCGAGATGACGGCTCCTGTAGGGCAGCAGCGTGTCCAGGATAGATGGGCTGTCAGTTTCATGATGCCTGCCTCGTATACTCTGGAAACCCTTCCAAAGCCGGAGGATCCACAGGTTACGTTGCGTCAGGTGCCATCTCGTCGGATGGCCGCGGTACGTTACTCCGGTTTATGGAACGAAAAGAATTACCTTCGATACAGGGTTAAGTTGGAGTCATGGATTCACGAAAGTGGCCTTACGATTGTGGGTGATCCCGTATGGGCCCGCTACAATTCTCCCTTTAGCCTATGGTTTTTACGCCGGAACGAGATCCTGGTCCCGGTAGATTGAGACGCTGATTAAGAATGTGCCTGATAACCGCATCGAGCGGCACGTCGTACCACGATGGGGCCGACGAGGCTCATGCACGACCTTGGGCAACAAGTAACATTCTGCTTCATACCAAGGAGTATTAATGAAATTACAAAACAAGGTTGCAATAATCACTGGCGCTTCAAGGGGCATTGGCGCACAAATAGCAAAAGTGCTTGCCAGAGAAGGAGCAATGGTTGTTATCAACTATGCGAAGAATAAAGCTGCTGCCGATCAAGTGGTTTCTGAAATTCAGGGTGCTGGTGACAAGGCAATTGCGATTAAAGCAGATGTCAGCAAAGCAGACGAAGTAAAGGCATTATTCGATAGTTCAATCGCGCATTATGGAAAGGTGGACATTCTCGTTAATAATGCGGGAATTGCCGTGTTTAAAAGATTACAAGACACGAGCGAAGATGAGTTTGATCGTTCCTTCGATATCAATGTGAAGGGGGTTTTTCTTACCCTTCGAGAGGCGGCTGTACGCCTGGAGAGTGGTGGTCGAATCATCAACATATCTTCAACCGTTACGCGCTTGATGATGCCAACCTATAGCACCTATTCCGCCACAAAATCTGCGGTAGAGCAATTAACGCGCGTTTTTGCGAAAGAAATCGGTTCGCGTGGCATTACAGTAAATTCCGTCTCCCCTGGCCCAACCAATACACAACTATTCACTGAAGGAAAGAACGAAGAAACGATTAAGCGGCTTGCTTCAATGGCGGCACTTGAACGCATTGCTGAACCGGAAGATATTGCTCGCGTTGTCTTGTTTCTCGCCAGCGACGATTCGGCATGGGTTACTGCACAAAACATCGGTGCTAATGGTGGCTTCGCATAAATTGTCACCCAGCCCTGCATTCGCCAGGGACAGGCAGAAGCGGCTTGCCCCTCAATTTGAACGTTAGCCTAAAATATGCATGACATATTTGATCCAGATGATAACGGGGACATCATTTTTGATGTGACTCTGTAAACGAACAAATCTAATCGTCCGCTTGATTGGACGCGGAAAACTTCGGCAGCCTTTCGGGCAAGCTTATTGGCGTGCCGCTCAGATTTACCTTAAGAGACATCAAGATTGCTCCAGTCGGTAATGACTCCTTGGAAGGAGTTAAACCGGCAGGGGTAGATTTTGTTATTCTGGTCCCGGCCAATAAAAAACCGTCCACTTTTCGCGCGTGCCAGCTTTGGCGGCCCGTACCCAATTCTCCAAGTTGACGTATCCCATCTTCAATGACCAACCGGGCGGCCTCACCCCGGAATTCCTTCGTAGACCGGCCTTGGGGGAATCTTTTCCATGAGTGACACCTCTCTTTTGTCTCCTGATAAAACTTTGGTGTCCATTGCTTTAAACCTTCTTCAAGCGTTCGTTCCATGAAATCAGGATATCCCACTGCACCGGCACAATGACGATGGTCAGGAGGGTGGCGGTACAGAGTCCGGTGACGAAGGTCATGGCCATACTGCCCCAGATCAGCGAATACTCTGGAATGCCGAGCGCCATTGGCAAGAGCCCCAGGGTGGTGGTCAGGGTGGTAAGCAGGATGGGGCGCAGCCGGATGTTAGTGGCCAACAACAGCGCCTCCTGACGGTTGCCTGAATGTTGGTAGCAGCGGTTCAAAAACTCCACCAGCATCAGGGAATCGTTGACCACCACCCCGGTGACGCCCACCACCGCCACGAAACTGTTGATGGTAAAAATGGTCCGAAAAAAGAAAGCGCCGTAGACCACCCCTGTTATTGCGAAGATCACCGCCGAGATGATGATCAATGGCTGCAGGTAGGACCGAAACTGGGCGACGAGAATCAGGTAGATCAGCATGATGGCGAGAGCAAAGGCGTAGGCCAGCGACAGAAAGCTCTCCCTGGTCGATTCGTGCTCGCCGGAAAAGTTGAGTGCCGCCCCCGGATAGTCGTTGCGAATCGTGCTATAGAAATCGCGGACTGCTTTGACCACCATGGCGCTGGAAATCGGTGCCCCGGCCTTGAGATTGGCGGTAAGCGTAATGGCCCGCTGCTGCTGGAAGCGGTTGAGCGAGCCCGGCTCGACCGCATATTCCGGCTGGCAGAGATCGCCGAGCCTGACCGTGCCGCCCGGGTAATCGAGCACCACCATGTCAAAGGCGGCTAATAGCCCCTTTTCGTTGGTCATCGCTGTTTTCAGCTTGATGTCGATCAACTCCTCGGGCAGCTTCATCTCGCCGACGATCTCGCCGTTCATCACCGCCGCGGCCAGCCGGGCCACCTGGGCCACCTGCAGCCGGTTTTCGGCAACCCGCTGCTTGTCGATCCTGATCCTGAAGACCTTGCCGCTGCTGCCCTGGTCATCCTGCAGATCGGTCAGCCACGGGGCGATTTCCGGCTTGCCGCGCAGGAACTCGTCAATCCGTTTGGCCAGCGCCGAGACGTTTTCCGCCTGGATGCCCAGCACCCTGATGTTCACGTCCTTGCCGGCCGGCGGGCCATCCTTTTCCGGCCGCACCGTCATGATGGTACCGGCCGGGATCAGCGGCGCCAGCCGTTGCTGCATGGTGTCGAGATGGGTGACTACATCATTTTTCGGATAGTCGGCGAACCGCCGCTGGCCCGATTCGGGCAAGGTCACCGCCACATGGCCGAGATGATTGCCATACTGGGGGGAAAAATCCTCGTTGATATAGAAGCCGGCAAATCCAAGGGCCGACTCGTTCATTTCCGGCCCCTGAGACATCACCCCCGCCGCAACCTGGCGGACCAGCGCGTCGGTAATCTGGATCGGAGTTCCGGCTTCCATTTGCAGCTCGACATAGTAGAGGGCGTAATTTTCCGGGAAAAACTGGATGCGCACCAGATTGGTGAATCCCAGCATCGAACTGCCGAACAGATAAAGAGAGACCAGAAAACCAGCGGTCAATATGCCGAGCGCCATCATCCGAAATCTCAAAGCCAACCGCAGCAAATGATTGAGCAGGCGGCGGGTGGCAGCCATCACCAACCCCTCCCTGACCGAGTCGAGATAGCGCTGAAGGGGGGCGTGGACTGCTGAGGATTCGTCAGGTAGTGCAGGTGGCCGGCGCGGGCCGAAATCGAGATAATGGCAGGGCAATATCAACAGGCATTCGAGCAGTGAGGCCAGGAGGGCGAAGGCGATGGTTTTGGGAATGATGGCGAAAAAATCGCCGACCATGCCGGTCATCACCAGCATCGGCAGAAAAGCGGCGAGGGTAGTGAGGGTGGCCGATACCACCGGCAGGAACACCTCGGCGGTGCCGGTGACGATGGCATCACGCAGCCGGCTGCCGCCTTGGAGATGACGGTAGATGTTTTCCACCACCACAATCGCGTCGTCGACGATGATCCCCGAGACCAGCACGAAGGCAAAGAGCGACACCTCGTTGACCGAGTTGCCGGTCAGGTACATGAAGACCATGGTCACCAGGAAGGCGAAGGGGATGCCGACGGTGGTGAGCCCGGCATTGCGCAGCCCCATGAACAGCCAGATGATGATGGAGACCAGCAGCACGCCGATCGCCAGGTTGGCGCCGAGCACTCGGACTGAATCGCCAATCTTGCTGCTCGAGTCCTGGGTGATGGTGAGGGTGATGCCTTCGTCGGCAAAGGACGGGGCCAAATCGGCGACGGCTGTTCGCACCGCCTTGGCGATGAACAGGGCGTTACCCAGGTCTGCCTTGAGTATCTGCAGGGTGACGCAGGGCTGGCCGTTCACCGAGGCAATGATGAATGGGTTGCGGTAGCCGAATGAGCCCTCCTCGACAACGTCGCCGATGCGGATGAAGGAGCCGTCGCTATCGGTGCGGATGATGGTGGCCAGCACATCGTCGCGATTGCGGAACTGTTCATCGACCCTGACGATGAACTCGCCGCTGGCGGTTTCGGCGTGGCCGGCTGGCAGGCTGATATTGGACCCACGCAGAGCGTCGGCGGCCTCTTTGAAGGTGATCCGGTACTGTTGCATCTTCTCGGGGGAAAGCAGCAGCTGGAATTCGCGGGTGTAGTCGCCTGTAAGCTTGAGCTCCTTGACCCCGTCGATTTGACGCAGTGAGATCTGCAGTTCCTTGGCGGCCACTGTCAGCGTGGCGTTGCTGTGGTCGCCTGAGAGGTTGACGCTGATGGTGGGAAACCAATCGTTGACATCGAGGAAGTTGAAGGTTGGCGGCTCTGGCAACTCCGGCAGTTCGCCGAGGATGGAAAGCACCTTGAGCCGCACGTCGTCGAAGCGTTGGCGATAGTCGCTGTCTTCGGTAAACTTGATAACGACATTGGAGCGCTCGCGGTAGGACGTGGAGCTGACAAAATCAAGATCCTCGACATCCTCCAGAGCCTCCTCGATCCGGTTGGTGATGAGCGTCTCGACCTCCTCGGGCGAGGCGCCCGGCAGGAAGGTGTTGATGTACATCTTGCCGAACTGGATGTTCGGATACCGCTCAACAGGCATCCGCAGCAGAACGAAGGCGCCGACCACGATCAGCAGCACGAAGGCCAGGTTGGCCACCACCTTCTGACGCAGGGTGAATCGGATGACGCTTTCCAGGGGATTTGACATCGGAGTCACCGGGAGAAGGCTTAGTCGCCGGTGGAATCGGGTGAGGCGAGAAAACGTTCGCCAGCGTTGAGACCACCGGCCGAGATCACCGCTTGCCGGCCATTGTCGAGGCTGCCCTGCAGCAGTACCTGGAACCGGCTGCCGTCCGGCCTGGTCAGCCAGTGGGCTTCATAGCGGCTGATCAGCGCACTCCGTGGCACGAGAAAGGTGGAGAGGCTGGCTCCGCCGGCAAACCGCAGTTCGGCCCGCATGCCGCCGCGCAGCGGGCCATCATGGCCGGGCTGATACGCTGCTGCCGCCAGTTCGAGGGCGATCTTGCGGGTCTGGGGGTCGAACACCGGCGAGGTTCGGTAGATGATGGCGGCTGCTTCGCGCCCTGTATCCGGCAAGGTAATCCGTAGATTTTCCATGGTTGAGATAATCTGCAGCTCGGCATAGGTGACGGCCAGGGGAATGCGCAGCTGGCGGAAATCGCCGAGCCGTGCCACCGGGGTGCCGGTCTGGATGACTTCGCCCGGCTCGATATGCCGCTCGATCACCCGCCAGCCGACCGGTGCGGTCAGGGTGTGGCGAGAAAGCTGCTCCTTGAGCCGCCGTTCTTCATTGGCCAGGTTCTTCAGGCCTATCCGGTGCAGGTCGGCGGCCAAGGCGATCTCGTCGAGCTGGGCCTGGGGCACCGAATTTTTCTGGTGCAAGGCGGTGTAGCGAGCTAGGGTCTTTTCCTCTTGCGCCAGCTGCCGGGTCATCTGCTCC
Organism: Desulfobulbales bacterium; assembly: GCA_038318785.1. Taxonomy (GTDB): domain Bacteria; phylum Desulfobacterota; class Desulfobulbia; order Desulfobulbales; family Desulfobulbaceae; genus Desulfobulbus. The sequence continues at coordinate 14,614 of JBBQCO010000067.1, forward strand.
CGGGCGATCTGGTTGGCAGTAAGGCCCAACGTGATGAAGGTGGTGTCGATCTCGGCCAGCCGGCCATCTTCGCCCAATGTATCCCCCACCTCCGCCAGCATCGCGGTGCAGCGCCCGCTCACCTCGCTGGTGACCGTCATCTCCTTTACCGGGTAGGTAAGGCCGGTGATGGTCACGGACCGGCGGTATGGCTGGAGTTCTATAACCTCCTGACCGCTGGCCGGGAGATGGTGCCCGGCAGCGACAACCAGCAACAGCGACAGCAACAGCAGGCGAACATGACGCGACACGGCTGTCTCCACAATGTATCTCCAGCGGCCGGCAAGCGACATGTCTGCTGGCGCCAATAGAATAAGCACTCGATTTCGAACTATTCTAACACGTTGGTGCTGAATGGCAAGGCGCCAAAGCTCAACTGCCCCAAACTGTTCTACGCAGTATGCCTTACAATCGCTTCTGCGTTTCTGGCGATTAGCTGGTTCGGTCTTTACCGGGTGGCCGTTGTTGGCATCGGTAATTGCTGGTTGGTATTTTCCTGCGGCACCTATGTACTGGCGATGGTTGCAGGTTGGGGTTATTCTCTTTTCTTTTGTCTGGCAAATGGCCTAGCTTGGGTTACGCGATCGGGCGGTATTTCGGTATCGGTATTCCGGGGAAAGTATATTAATATTGATACCCGTTGACATGTTTTGATAGGCTTTTGATCATGACAAGAATTGCGCGAGTGATAATCCCTGGCTATCCGCACCATATCACCCAGCGGGGTAACCGTCGGCGCGCTCAGTACTTCGCCTTGATTGCATCCAGATCTTCCTTTGTGATATCTTTCCACCGTTTCACATTCCAGTTGCCGACCCAGACCTTGAAGGTGGCAAGGTTGGCATTGCGCTCAGCATCGGTGGCGCCCAGGTATTCATACATGTTTCCCGGTTTTTTGTCTTCACGATTGGTGCCGTCGTCGAGGCGACGGATCAGGGCGCCAGTGTAAGGCCAACCGACGTAGGTAATCAGGTGGCTGAAGGTGTCCATCCGCATACCGATGTTCTTCTCAGTGTAGCCTTTCTTGTCTTTGGCAAATTCGTCATGCTCCGGGTTCTTCTTGCCATGACAACTGAGACAGTTTTTGTCGAAGAGCGGCTTGATATCTTTCTGCCAGGTAACATCGGCAGCCTGAACATAGGACACACCGGCGATAGTGAGCGCTGCCACAGCCATCAATACTTTTTTCATCGTGAGGTCTCCTTTTTTTAGTCCTGTCGTCGTCGGTTAGTATGGGTTATTGCGTAATCCGCTGTAATAACTGCTTGCCAATAAGAGTAAAAATTACCTATTAATGCTTGCTCTGCAAAGTAAAATGGGCTTTAGAGTCAAATTATCTGTTCACCATGACTAACCATTATATTGAAAATGAAGAAAAATAACGTAACACAAAAAGAATTGGCCATATCGATCACTGAAAAGCTCGGTGTTTTCCAACGGAACGCAGCAGAAATTGTCGACACCGTTTTTTGCAACACTGAAGAACACCTTGATTATGAGGGCGTGCAGGCTTTTTTGAAAAACCTATTCTGCCGCTGGCAGAGGCAGTATTGAGGAATACCGCATGATGAACACTTCAGACGCGCCGGAGCAGATCAATGCCGCAATGACGGTCCCGGAACTTCTTAATCTGGCCAGCGGTTGCTGGAAACCCTGCACTCTGCATGCCGGGGTCAAGCTAGATGTCTTCACTCGCCTGGCCCACAGCCCTATGACGATTGCGGAACTGGCCGGCCTACTCGAGGTTGACAGTCGTGGGCTTGACATGCTGCTTCATGCCTTGGTTTCCATGGACCTGCTGTGTAAAGAAGAGGACCGCTTTAGCACCACCCAGTTCAGCACAGAGTACCTCGCCCGACAGTCTATCCACTATTTGGGGCACATAATCATGCACCTCCATTTTCTGGTGGATGGCTGGAGCCGGCTCGATGAAGCGGTTCGGCTCGGGCGGCCGGTGCGCAAGCGATCGTCCCACGACGCCGACGGCCTTGAACGGGAAAGCTTTCTCATGGGCATGTACAACCTGGCGTCCTTGCTTGCCCCGCGCGTGACGGCAGCAATCGATCTGGGCGGCCGACGTCGCTTGCTCGACCTGGCAGGCGGCCCTGGCACTTACGCCATCCACTTTTGCCTACAGAACCCGGAGTTGACTGCGATCATCTTCGATCTCCCCACCACCCGTCCTTTTGCCGAACAAATGGTAGGTCGGTTTCATCTGACTGATCGCATCGCCTTTACCGCCGGCGACCTTGTCGCCGACCCCATCGGCTCGGGTTTTGACGTGGTCTGGCTTTCCCATTTGCTCCACAGCGAAGGCCCGGAGACCTGCACCGCCATTGTCGCCAAAGCGGCCGAAGCACTCAGCGAGGGGGGCCTGTTACTGGTGCAGGAGTTCATTCTCGACGACAGCCGCACCGCACCGCTCCACCCAGCGCTCTTTTCCCTGAACATGCTGATTGGCACCCTTGAAGGGCAGGCCTATGCCCAAGGGGAACTGGCGGCCATGATGCGGCTGTCGTCGAGAATGAAC
>JBBQCO010000068.1:0-17133 GCA_038318785.1 Desulfobulbales bacterium
ACACCGTCGTCCCTTACGCTGACCCCAAGTACTACGAGCTTAGGCCCACGCTAGGAATTGGTGCTGACAAAGTTCTGCGAATCAGCGATAAGCTCGGACTTCACCCCGCGATGAAGGGGATGGAAACGCTTTACAAGGAAGGGAAAGTCGCCATCGTAAACAACGTGGGCTACCCACGACCAAACCGCTCCCACTTTAAGAGCATGGAGATTTGGCAGTCAGCCTCTCCAGAAACAAATTTGAGCTACGGTTGGGTCGGTCGGCACCTCGATATTCTTCATGCCAAGAATCCGCTAAACCCGGTCTATGCCATCGGACTTTCTACAGAAAAGCCTCGGTCGTTGCAGACCGACCACTACTCGGTTCCTTGTTTCGCCTCACTTGCAGACATTCAGTCCATGGTCGGCGATCCCGACGTTGAGCGAATGCTCCGAGAAATCCAAGGACCGCGCCTATGCAGCCGGTGACGGCGTACCGGTAACGTAGTGCCTCCCGCTGGAGGAGACCGGGATCGGTGAGATCAACGTCTTCCTTCCCTTTCCCCAATTCCCCAGTCCCGGCGAGCAGGGCTCTGATCCGCCCGGTCAGGGTTTCCAGGGAGCAGTTAAGTTCATGCTCCTCTTTGCTCTCGCCTTCCGCTTCGGTCAGCCGGCAGAGGTTGAGCATCGGGGTGGCCAAATGACGGTTGAGCAGATACAACAGGGTGCAGGACAGGACCACGATCAGGCCCAGGGCACCAACGATAATCCGATGTAATCCGAGCAGAATGGTCTGGTTGTGGTCGCTCAGTGAAAATCGGAACTGCTGGAGCCCGATATTGGTGTTGTTCAGGGAACGGACCAGTTCCGCCGTTTCCCTGGTTTTTTCTTGCCGCTGCTCTTGAATAGCGCGCAGCTGGACTTCCAGGTCGACGAGATCGACCCGGGTGGGTAAGGACCCTTTCAAGCCCTCGGGGACGAGGATGTTGCCGGTCAATCCTTCCACTTCTTTTTCCAGATGCTGCAGTTCGCCGTTGAAGGCGCGCAGATTAATATCCTTGCCCGCGAGCAACGATTCATTCAGGTGTTCCTTGATCGCGGTGAACTGGAACAGCAATCGGTCACTGCTGGTCACCGCATCCCGGCACTGGTGATATAACAAGTACTGGCGAACGCCGAGGACAAGGACAAGCGCGAGAAAAACCAGAACCGTGGTGGTGATGGCGGAAAAAAGCCGGTTGAGCGGCCAATGCGACCATCGGGAAAAGGTTGGGCCTTGGGTGCGAACGTTCACTGCTCACCTCCGGGGTGGTTACGGGTTCCGGCGTGGAAAGAGGACGGGGGGGTGCCGGAACCCGCAACCGGACGCATTATTTCTCACCCTGCCACTGATAGAGAATCGGCAGCCGGTAGAGGATAAAGCGATACACGATGAAATAGAGGGCAAAGATGGTGATGGTGACCCAGACCTCTTTCCAGTGCGGAATTTCCTGGTAGAGCTGCCAATTAAAGCAGATCAGGGCGGTGTTGAGTCGATTCCAGACGATGCCGAGCACGCTGATCAGCGCGGCCCACCGGACCATGCCCACCATCCGGTTTTTGACTCCAACAGCGAACATGATCATCGGCAAAACCACCGCCACCGCCATCTCCAGGAGAAAATACTGGCCCCATCCGGTGAGCAGATGGGCCCAATCGTTGTCGTGAGCAACGCCGACTATCTTGATCACCAGGTAAGTAATGAGGGCATAGGCGCAGCCCTTGCCCAGGCCAAGGGTCAGTTCATCGACGCTGTCGAGAAAACGCTTGTCGCAGCGCCAGGCCATATATTTTTTACAGAGGGTGCTGGCCACAATGACCATTGAGAGCCCTGCAAAAATGGCGGAGCAAAAAAAATGGATCCACATGAAGTTAGCGGAAAACCAGAGTGGATGGACCTTGGAAGGCGCATAGGTGAACAACGCCCCCAGGGCGCCCTGATGCAGGGTGGAAAGGATGATGCCGGAGATGGTCAGCCCGACGGCGATGGACTTGATGAACCGTTTGCCCTTGAGCCAGCCGATCCATTCAAAATAGGCCGTAGACACCTCCGCCACCTGCACCGAGAGGTAGGTGGCCACATGCCAGGCAACGAGGAAGAGAACGGCCGCCGGTCCCAGCGAGACAACCATCGGATAGTACAGGCGCCAGGGCATACCCAGGTCGACCTCTAAATAAACCACGGCAAAGAAGTAGCCCAGCAGCCCGTTGAGCAGGGCCAACCGTTCGATGGGCACGAAATCCTTGCGGCCGAAGATCTCCACCGTGGTGCCGAGCAGGAATCCCGAGGCCGACAGCGGCACCATGCCGAACAGGCCGAAACCAAGGAACAACCCCCAGGGATAGTCGTTGGAGGCATGGGTCACCGTGGCCAGGCCGAAGAAATAGCGCTGGAGGATGATCGGCAAGCCGATGGCGAAGATGAAGATCAGGGCCCAATTGACCGGGTTGCGCAGGAATTGGGCCTTGTACTCCTCCATGCTCAAACCCAGCCACAGTTTTTCCTTGATGCTCCAGGTGCCCCCGCTCGGATTGATATGGGAGGCAATCGGAATTTCTTGCTTGTTGTTGATAAAGGCGTTCATGGTTCAGACCTCCCCCTCGTTCTTTTTCTGTTGTTCCATCTTGTCTTTCCTGGTCGCCAGCAGGTGGAATCCGGCAAACAGGGCCGGCCAGACGGTCAGCACCATGGGGACGATCGACAGGAAATCCTTGACGTAGTTGAGAATCGGTTCCTTGGGCACGCTGGTGTCAAAACCGACCTGCTCAAAGGGTGCGGGTGAGATATATATCCAGGCCGTACCGCCGGCCTCGTGCTCACCGTAGATGTGGTCGACATAGGCGCGGGGGTTTTCACGGATGCGTTGCTTCCCCACGGCCACCAAGTCCGTGCGGCGGCCGAAGGTCAGGGCCTCCTGCGGGCAGGCCTCGACGCAGGCGGGCGGCAGTCCCTTGGTCAGCCGGGTCTCATGGCAGAAGACGCACTTCATGATCCGGGGAGAAAAGGCGCTGGAGTAGCGGAAGGCCGGAATGTAGAAGGGGCAGGCGACCATGCAGGTCCGGCAGCCGACGCAGACATCAACATTATAGATGACCGCGCCCTCCGGGGTCTTGGTGTAGGCATTGACGAAGCAGGAGGTCAGGCAGGCCGGTTCCTGGCAGTGGTTGCACTGGATTTTTCGGAACAGCGGATGCTCCCGGCCGGGGATCTCATAGCGGTTGACGATGGTGTAACGGGTCTCATCGGTGCGCCGCTTCTGGCCGTGGAGCATCTCGTCGAACACCGAGAAGTCGTTGAAGGGTTTTTCCGGGGCGGGCAGGTTCTGCTCCTTGTTGCAGGCTGCCTCACAGCTGCGGCAGCCGACGCAGCGGGATAGGTCGACCAGCACTCCCATGGAGTCGGGGTACCCTTCAAAGGTCGCGGCCTCTGTTGTTTTTGCCAGGGAGATCGTCGCCGCAGCAGAGGCGGCAAGGCTGCCCTGCAGAAACCCTCTCCGGTTGATCAGTTTCTTCATTATCGTTCACCTTTGTGGTTGATATTCAGCGAATGGGCGCGATCAGCGGGCATGGCTGTCTTTGGTCCCAGCCTTTGCCGGGTTGGCCTTGCCTTGTGCCTGGTCGCCAAGATGGAAAAACTGTTTGCCCGTGTCGGTGAGGGCATGGCACCCTTCACAGTTCGAAGGCGCATTTTTTTTCACATGGCAGGGCACGCAGTTGAGATGATAGGCTCCCTTCAAACCGGGTTTGTCGATATGGTAGAGATTGGGGTTGTCGGCGGTAGCGGTCACCTGCTCGGGATAGAACTGTTTCTGGGTGTGGCAATCCTTGCAGGAAACAGTAGTGGCCTCCGGCGAATGGGCATGGCAACGGATGCAGTTGGGGTCCATGTCTTCCTGGCCGGTGGTGTGGTGATGGCAATCCTTGCACCGGGCGAGCTTTGCATGCCGTTTATGGCTGAACTCGACCGGCTTATACAGGTTGGCCAGGGTGTCGATGGTCACCGTTTCCGGCGCATCCATCTGATCCATGGCCAGGCCGGGCGTTGTCAGCGTTCCGACCAGCAGTAAAACCGCGGCTGCGAGCACGGCCTTGGGGTTAATGTTCATGGGAAAACCTCCGTCTGTTCATGAGTGTGGGTACTGTCATTCTTTCCTCCATTTTCCGTCAATATGCGTTCAAGCTCTCGTTCCTTCAGGTAACTGCGATAGACAATGTCGACTTCTTCGGCGTCCATGGTTTCGTTGAGCAGCAGGGCCTCGGCGAAGTTGTGGAGAAACCGGTTGTGCTTTTTTAAGACGTCGGCGGCCTGGTCGTAACATCCTCCGATCAAGTGTTTGATTTCGTGGTCGATGCGTCGGGCGATCATCTCGCTGTGCGGCTTGACCTGGCCGCTCTCGCCGAGAAATCCCTCGCTGCCTCTGTGGTAGGCAATGGGACCTATGGCCGGACTCATCCCCCACTCACAGATCAGCCGGGTGGCGATCTCCGTAGCCTGGAGGATGTCGTTGCTCGCTCCGGTGGTCAGGCGGTTGAAAACGAGCGTCTCCGCCGCCCGGCCGCCCATGAGGATGGCAATCCGGTTTATGAGGTATTCTCGGGAATAAGTGTGGCGTTCATCCAGGGCGACTTGCTGGGTCAGTCCCATGGCTCTTCCCCGGGGGATGATGGTGATCTTATGCAGAGGGTCGGTTTCCTCAAGCAGCAGGCCGACAATGGCGTGGCCCGCTTCATGGTAGGCAGTGAGGCGGCGGTCTTTTTCGTTGACCGCGACGCTTTTGCGTTCCAGCCCCATAACGATCTTGTCCTTGGCCTCCTCGAAATCAGCCATCTCAACGGCGGCCTTGTTGCGCTTGGCTGCCGTCAGGGCAGCCTCGTTGACCAGGTTGGCTATCTCGGCGCCACTGAATCCGGGGATGGAACGGGCGATGGCTGTGAGATCGATTTCAGGGGTGGCGATGATTTTTTTGGCATGCACCTCGAGGATTTTGAGCCGGCCCTTGACATCGGGCAGGGAGATGGTGATCTGGCGGTCAAATCGGCCGGGGCGCAGCAGGGCGGGGTCGAGGATGTCGGGCCGGTTGGTGGCGGCGATCATGATAACCGTTTCCCCAGAGCTGAAGCCGTCCATCTCTACCAGGAGGGCGTTGAGGGTCTGTTCGCGTTCGTCGCTGGCACCACTGTTCTGGCCGCCGGAGCGGCGACCGCCGATGGCGTCGATCTCATCAATGAAAATGAGGCAGGGGGCGCTTTTTTTTGCCTCCGCGAACAGCTCGCGTACCCGCGAGGCCCCGACGCCGGCGAAGATTTCGACGAAATCCGAGCCGCCCATGGAAAAAAAGGCGACCGAGGCCTCGCCGGCAATGGCTTTGGCCAGCAGGGTCTTGCCGGTGCCGGGGGCGCCCTGCAGCAGAACGCCCTTGGGGATACGGCCGCCCAGACGGCTATGTTTTTCCGGATTCTTGAGGAATTCGACAATCTCCTGCAGTTCTTCCTTGGCCTCGGTGATCCCGGCCACATCGGCAAAGGTGATGCGTTCGCTTTTGACCGGGGTGAAGCGGGAGCCGCGGCCTGCGCCAAAGTTGCCCTGCGATGACTTCTTGCTGAAGATGAGCCAGCCGCCAAGGATGAGCAGGAACGGCAACAGGGTCTTGAATCCATCGGCAACACCCGAAGTGACCTCGGCTTCACCGGTAATGGCGACCTCTTTTTCCAGGAGCAGGGGCACCAATGCACCCACATCCGGGACAAAGGTGCCGAAGGGCCGGCTGGCGCTGTCTTCGCCGGTGAGTGCCTGCCCGCGGAAATGGACCTTGGCGATCGTGCCCTGCCGCAGTTCGGCAAGGAATTCGGTGTAGGCTCTTTGCGGCGGTGTGGTTTCCCGCAGATAGACGTTGTAGCCGAAGACCCCGATGGCGGTGAGGACCAGCAACAGCAGGCCGAGTTGAATCGGGTTTTTCATGGCCGCCTCTCCGTCAGTTGCGAGAGTGTGGATACTTGCACCACATGACGGTACTGCTCTATCGATTCGCTCAGCACGCCGCCAAGGAGGGCTTTGAACACCGCCAGATGGTCGGGCAGGAGCGAGGCGTTATTGCGAAAACAGAATTCATCGAGGTAGAGCTGGAGGTGCTTGACGGTGACACCGCCTCGGTGCACGGTGTGGAGGCAGGTCTCGAAGCTGCGGTTTAATTCGCTGGTGCGCGTGGATTGCTCGGACTGTGCCGGAACGACAGAGTAGCTGCCGTCCGATTCGAGCAGGGTGAGAAGGCGTTGGTCAGCAATGAGCAGGGAGCTGTTTTCCAGGACATTCTCCTGGAGAAAGAGCATCAAGGTTCGTTCATTTAACTCATTGATGTGCCGCATACGGATTCGGCCGGTGATGCTGAGGGCAAGCACGATCTCTGCCGCTGTCAGCACCAGGGCCCGTTCCTTGCGCTCGTAGGCCGGCGCCACCGGACCGCATCCGATCTCCACCACGCGCCGGCACCGGATCGCATCCGCCTTTCCCATGGCCAGACGGAGTTTCTGCAGCCAGGTCCAGGCGGTCTGGTAACAGGAGACGCCGAGCAGACGCTGCAACTCCTTGGCGCTGACATCGAAATGAGAAGCGCTGAACCACCAGATGGCCAGCAGCCATTCCCTGAGCGGCTTCTTGGCGCCGTGCATGAGGGTGCCGGTGGTCAGGGAACTACGGTTGCCACAATGCGGGCAGATGAGATAGCGGCGGGGCGTGAAGTGTGGGTGTCGGGTACGGCAGAAAGGACAGGCGAAGCCCTGGGGCCAGCGCAATGGAAAAAGGAACCCAACACAGGCCTCTTCCGTGGGGAAAAGGCGATGGAAGGTGTGCAGGGTGGTGATCTGGTTTTCGGTGCCGGGGTTTTCCATGATTGTTGTCCAAGACCTTGAGGGATGAACTTATCCACTTCGCTACGGACATTTGCATGGGAGATGCCACACTGCACCGATTCGGTACCGTATTGCCTGAAATGTGCTTATTTCACTGTTTTTATGGTAAAAATATTTAAATTAATTCGCCCCGTTCCAGGGCGGTCGCTGAGGGCAGTCGAGGCGAAGGTCTGTCATGAAAATTATTTTTCTCTTTAAAACAGAGGGTTGTGGCGGAGCGGGCCTGGGGCGTTGGAAAAGGAAGAAAAGGCGAGTCGGGAAAAGGGAAAACCACAGAATCGTGGCATAACCACAGTTCCGTGGCCACGGAACTGTGGTGCGGTTTTAAAGGTCGGTCTGGGAGATGTCGAGGCGCAGTTCGCGAATTTTGCGGTACAGGGTGGTCCGGTCGATGCCCAGCAGACGGGCGGCTTTGGCCTTGTTGCCGCCGGCCTTTCGCAGGGCTTGGAAGATACGTTCGGTGGGCGAGAGATCCGGTAGCGGAGCGACCGGTGCAGGGGGGGCTAATCGGGCCCGCTCGCCGTTCTCTTCGGGGGCCGGCTGAGCCTCCTCCGTCGGACGGTAACCGGTGATCTCCGCCGACAGTTCATCGGTGGCGATGGTTGTCCCCTGACAGAGGACGCAGGCGCGTTCAATGACGTGTTCGAGTTCGCGCACATTGCCCGGCCAGGGGTAGGCAAGCAGCAGTTGCCTGGCCTGGTCCGAGATGCCGCCGATGTTCTTGCCCACCTTGGGGGCAATTTTGTCGATGAAGTGGTCGGTCAGCACGAGGATGTCCTCTCCTCGCTCCCGCAACGGCGGGAGGATGACATCGATCACCCGCAATCGGAAATAGAGATCTTCGCGAAAGGCGCCGGAGCGGACTTTTTCCTTGAGATTGACGTTAGTGGCCGTGATCACCCGGACATCGACCCGCAGCGGCGTGTCCTGCCCCACTGGATAAAAGGTGCTTTCCTGGAGAAAACGGAGCAGCCGCAGCTGCATCATCGGTGAGATGTCGCCGATCTCATCGAGAAACAGGGTGCCGCCATCGGCCTGGAGGATGCGGCCCATGCGGTCGCGGTCGGCTCCGGTGAACGAACCCTTGCGATGGCCGAAGAGTTCGCTCTCCAGCAGGGTTTCGGGGATGGCGGTGCAGTCCACTTTGATCAGCGGCCGGTTTTTGCGGTGGCTCTCCTGATGGAGGGCCTCGGCGGCCAGCTCCTTGCCCGTCCCCGATTCACCGGTGATCAAGACGGTCAGGTCGACTCGGCCGACATTCTCGATCAGGGTATAGACTGCCTGCATGGCGTCGCTGGCGCCGAGAAAGCGGTGGAACCGCTGCCGCCGGTTCGTCTGGCGGGGTTCGGGACTGGTCAGGTCACGCAGCACCATCACTGCCCCTTCCGAGCCCCCGGCCCCGTCCTTGAGCGGTGCCGTGGAAACGCTGAGCACTTTTTTCTGCTGGTCAGCCCCTCGGCATTCGAAGAGACGCGGGCAGCTCTCCTGGCCGGTCTTCAGCACCTTGAGCAGATCCTTTTTCAACGGGACAAAGGCCTCCTGCCCACAGAGGGGGATAATGCTCCGTTGGTCGGCCAGGCCGGGGTGCAGCTCATTGAACAGCATCCTGGCCGCCGGATTCATCTCCATGATATCCAGATTATGGTCCACAGTGACGATGCCGTCGGTCACGCTCTTGAACACGGTTTCCAGAAAGGCCCGGTAGCGTTCCCGCTCCCGCACCGCCCGCCGTTGCCCCTGTTCCAGCTGATACTGCCTCAGCGCCAGTCGGGCAGCCTTCAGCAGGGCCTCCTTATCCACCGGCTTGGGGATATAGTCGAAGGCCCCAAGCCGCACCGCCTCAGCCGCAGTCTCCACCGTCGGATAACCGGTGATCATCACCACCGGACAGGTGAGCCCCAGTTCCCGGACCCGTTTGAGCACGTCAATACCGGTATGGCCGCCGAGAACGATATCACTGATGATCAGATCAAAATGGTGGTCATTGATTTCCTGCAGGGCCTCCTCAAAGGTGGCTGCGGTGATCACCGGCGCATACCCTTGGTTCTGCAGAAAAAACTGAAAGGTGTTGCGCAGACTTTCCTCGTCGTCGATCACCAGGATGGCGGAGCCCTGTTCAAGGTCGTTCACGATGCTTCTCCCGGTGAGAGAGGTTGACGAAAGGCGGTCAGGTCGCGGAAAACGACCACCGCGCCGGTGAGACGCCGGTTTTCCAGGATGGGGGTGCTGATGTATTCCACCGGAAAACTGGCGCCGTCCCGCTTCCAGAAGACCTCGTCGGCACCGAAATGGACCTTGCCGTCACGATAGGCCTGATGGATCGGGCACTGGCTCACCAGGTAGGGTTCACCGCCGGCGCGGGTGTGATGGATGAGGGCATGATGCGCCTGGCCGACCAAGTCGTCCGGTTCCCACCCAAGCATCAGGGCGGCGGCTTTGTTGACAAAGGTCACCTTGCCGTCGATGTCGAGGCCGAAAATGCCCTCGCCGGCGGATTCCAGAATCAGCTCCATCCGCCGCTTAATCCGCTTGGTTTCAGTCTCGGCCTGGATACGCTCGGCAATCTCACGGTTGAGCGAGGCATTGGCCACCGAAATCTCGAAGGTGCGGCGTTCCACCCGCTGTTCAAAATCATCCCTGGCGACGGCGAGTTCGCGGTTGGCCTCGGTCAACTGCCGCTCCATATCCACAAAGCCGCGGCTGAGTCCGCTCACCCGAGCATGCACCAGAGCCGCAACCACGAAAAAGAGCCCGGCCATGACCACAAAGGAGAGCAGGGCAAAAGGCCACTGTTTGAGCTCCTCCGGTCCAATCAGCATTTGTCGGTCCATGAGGAGCAAGAGAATGGCGGCCACGAGAAAAAGCACCCCCATTTGCCCGATCAGTCGGGTGTGTTCCGGCATTTATTTCGTGCTCCCCTCTGCCACCGGCAGATCGATGGTGACGGTGGTCCATTTGCCCCACTGACTCTGAATGCGAAAATGGCCTTTGTTCTCACGGATCAGGCTGTGGCTGATGCTTAAGCCCAGGCCGGTGCCTTCACCCTTTGATTTGGTGGAAAAGAAGGGGTCCATCAGCCGGTCCATCAGGTCGTGTTCGATGCCGGTCCCGTAGTCGGTAATGGTGATGCGGACGAATTGCTGTTGGTCGTGGTTTCGAGGGAAGGCTGCGATGGCGAGCAATTTATCGATATGGGCCGTAGGGTAGCGTTCGTTGAGGGCGTATCGGGCATTGCTGAAGATATTGAGAAAGACCTGCTGGATCTGTTGCGGATTACAATAGACCGGCGGCAGACCATCGGCGTATTCCTGGGACAGGGTAATCCCGTCGTTCACGTATTGATGCTGGATCAATTCGATGCAATGGCGAAACAGGGTGGCCACGTCCACCGGTTCCGGCGACTCTTCCCGTTTGCGCGAAAAGTCGAGCAGGTTCTTGGTGATGCCGGCAATTCGCTGCCCCTCCTTGATGATGGAGCGGAGGAAGTGGGTATTGTGCTCGATCTGATTGGAATCGATGAGGATCTGGGCGTAGTTGATGATGCCGTTGATGGGGTTGTTGATCTCATGGGCCACACCGGCGGCGAGTTCACCCACGGCAGCCAGCTGGGCGGCGCGGAAGGCCTCGGCTTTCAAGAGTTGCTCTTCGGTTAAGTCGCGGGCGAGTAGCAGGGCGGCCCCGGATTTACCGTCGTATTGGTGCAGCGGGTTGACGGTGAGCAGAAAATTGCCGCGCAAGCCATGTAGCTCGGTCTCAAAGATCCGGCTTTTTTTCTGGCCGAGCAGCACCTCCAAAGGGCAGATGGCCCCCGGCCGGCGGCCGCCATGAAGGATTTCGCAGACGCCATGGCCGACGATCTCTTCTCGAGGTTTTCGTGCGGCAGCCACTGTTGCCGGGTTGACGTCGAGGATAATCCCCTGTTCAGAGACGACCAGGGCGGGGTCCTGGACCGAGGTGAAAATGTTTTCCCATTTGGCCAGGGCATGGCTGAGCGCCTGATCCGCTGCTAACTTGTCGGTGACGTCGATGCCGAACAGCACCAGGCCCACCCGGCCCTGCTCAATGTCCGGACGGATGGAACCGTGCCACTCGATGGTCCGCTTGTCGCCGCTCCGGGTCTGCAGTTCGGCCAGAAAATTCATTTCCGACTGGCCGCCCTTGAGTCCCCGCGACAGCCGTTTTTGGCATTCGGCCCGCTTGTCCGGGCTGATGAGGACATCAACCCAATACTTGCCTTTGACCTCGGCTTCGCTATAACCGGTGACCGCCTGGGCCGTGGGGTTGAAGGAGAGGATCTCACCGCAATGGGAGAGGGAGATCAGGAGGGCTTGCACCGTCTGCACAATTTCGCAGTTGAAGTCTTGCTCAAGGCGCAGGTGGCGCGAAGTGTGGCGTTGGGAAAGGGCACGGGAGATGGTGGCAACTACGTTGGCGATGAAATCGAGTTCGATGCCGGTAAAACCGTCTTCCCGGATGGAGTGGATGGTCAGGATCCCGTATTTCTGCCGCTCATGGACCAGGGGCCAGGAACTGTAGGAGCGGCTGCCGGTCACGGTGTTGAGGTGGCTCAGAATCGCCGAATCGCTGGTCGCAAGGCTGGCAATGACTGGCTCGCCCTTGGCCAAGGCAGCGGTCAGGGGGATCGAGACTTCCTCCACCAGTTGGGTCACCAGTCCCCGGCACTGCCGCACCGGCAGGCCCTCCTCGACCACGGTGGTGACCGGAGTGATCACGCCGCCCTTTTCCTCCCGGCCTACCCAGATCAGGCAGTATTCAGGGTCCTGGAGAAGCAGTCTGCAGCAGAGGGTGAGAAACACGGTCTCGTCAGCAACGGAATCGACCTGCAACTCGCCGATCTCTCGCAGCAGTTTGTAGCGTTGCACATAGAGTGCTATTCTGTTGGCTTCTTGATCCATGACAGCTGGGTATCGGTTTGTCGTTGCTGTTGTTTTTACCACGGTTTCGCGGTATCCGGCGGATTTCGCCACACTAATACCACATATATGTGGCGAGAATACAGCAAAAATGTCGTTTCACCTCTCGTTAATGCAACGGTTATGCCGAGACAGGCCAAGGGACAGGAATACTTTTCAACGGAAAAGGGCAGGGGGACTGCGAGCGGTTGCGGGTATAATCAAATTATCCCCCTGAATCCGGGCTCTCGGCTCGTTTATACTCCCGGCGGCCAAGGTGTTGCGCCGTTTTCTCGTCAACCTCATCCTGCCACCCATTGCGGGAGGTTTCCAGCCGGTCGAATTTAGCGGTGTAAGGCTTGATGTCGAGGAGCGGGGTGCCGTCCAGGATGTCCACCCCATCGAGGAGGAGTACATTGCCTTCGCGGCCGACGAGTTCAACGATGCTCAGGCCGATGCCATTGGGACGGCACGGCGCCCGGGTCGAAAAGACGCCTCTGGCACTGTCCTGAAGAAACGGCTTGACGATCAGTTGCACCGGGCCAGCCTGGTTAAAATGGAAGATCAGGTAGATGTGGGAAAAACCATCCAGGTCGAGCAGGCCTTCTGCGAATTCCGGAAATATCTCCGCCCGCCCCTTACAGCCCTTGGCATACACTGATTGGATGGGAGTTTGCCGGGCAACCACATGCTCACTGCGAATCACCCCAATGGGATTGAAGGGTATGGTTTCTCTGTTCATGCTCCCTGACCTTTTCTGGTTGCTTCTTTATTTTTTGCGTGGATACGGCCAAGCCATGATGCCGCCTTCCATGACTTTGACATTGGTGTAGCCGTAGGCCCGGAGGATGGTTTCCGCTTCGTACCCGCGCAGCGAGATCTTGCAGAAGCAGATGATCTCGGCGTTTTTATCCGCCGGCAGTTCGGCCAGCCGTGAGCGCAGGGCACCTATGGGCATGAGGAGCTCGCCGATGCCGAGATGCATCTCTTCAAATTCGGCCGGACTGCGACCGTCGAGGAAAAAGGGCTTGTCGCCGCGCTGGATTTTTTCCCACACCTCGGTGACTGAAATTCCGGTCATCCGGCCCTTGAGCTTATTTTGCATGATATGGGCAGCGGTGATGAAATGATCGATGGCCAGGGAAAAGGGTGGGGCATAGGGCAGGTCGGCATTGACCAGATCTTCCACGGTCAATTTTCCCAGAATGGCCATGGCAGCGGTGGCCACCTGCTTGCTGACATCGCCGGGCCCGACGCACTGATAGCCGAGCAGCCGTTGATCCTTGGTGCTGATCAGCATCTTTGACACCAGCAGCTTGGCCCCCATGAATCCCGGTTTGTCGGGGCTGGCGTTGACCACGCACTGATAGTCGGTCAGGCCCATCCGTTCGGCCGCCTTGATCGAAAGTCCGGTGGATCCGGCGGTAAAATCAAAAATCTTGCAGATGCCGGTATGGTAGGTGCCGGGAAAGGTGACGCAGTTGCCGCTGATCGCATTTTCCCCGGCGACCCGGCCTTCGAGATTGGCCAGATCACCCATGGGCGCAAAAACCGGCTCCCCGCTGATCCGGCTGGGAATCTCGACACAGTCGCCGGCCGCATAAATATCCGGATCCGAGGTCTGCATGGAGGGGTTGACCGTAATGCCGCCGAATTTACCGGTTGCAAGCCCGGCAGCAGTGGCCAGCCCGCTGTTGGGGCGAACGCCGATTGCCATGACCGCCAGTTCGCAGTCGATCACCGTGTCGTCTGCCATTTGGACCCCGGTGAGCTTGCCGTCCTTGCCGACGAAGGCTTTGACGCCCTTGCTGGTGAAGAGCTTCACCCCTTTGGCCTGCATGTGATTTTCAACGAGCTTGGCCAGGTCCCAATCGAGGAAGGTCAGTACCTGGTCGAGTGCCTCCATCACCGTGACCTTGATGCCGGCAAGCTGCAGGGCCTCGCAGGTCTCGACCCCAATCAGGCCACCGCCGATCACCACCGCCTGTTTGACCTTTTTTTCATCGCAGATCCGGCGCAGGTAATCGGTATCGGCCATGGTCAGGAGGTTGGTAATGCCGTCGAGGTCGATGCCGGGGATGGGCGGCATGTTAGGCCGCGCCCCGGTGCTGATGATCAGTTTGTCGTAATCGAGGGTCAGTTCGTTGCCGGTTTTCAGCTCACGGCAGACTACCTTTTTTGCTTGCCGATCAATAGCCACTGCCTCGGTTTCCACCAGGGCCTTGATCGCCTTGGCCTTGTCAAAGAAGACCGGGTCGCGGACGATCCCCGCTGGGGTGCAGAGCAACTGATTGCGGTCATTGAACAGGCCGCCGACATAGTAGGGATAGCCGCACGAGGCCATGGAGAGATCGGGTGACTTTTGGATAAGGGTAATCTCGGCGAATTCATCAAGCCGTCTGGCTTTGGCGGCTGCCTTGGCGCCTGCCGCCGAACCCCCGATGACAACAATTTTTTTAGGTTTCACGAATCGTTTCCTTACGGTTAGAGCTGGATGGGTTGTTTTAGGTAAAGAATAAGGCAGCTTGTCTGATTTAGATTGGAAGAGGAGCCTGCTTATAATTCACAATTATTATAAAAGGTTGCGCTTTCGGTATCCAGGGATTTGCAGCGAATGTGCGACTACGGAATGAACAGAAAAAAATTGCGAAGAATGGTGTGCAATGCGCAACAGCTCCTGACCATAGTGTGATCCCCGTCATCCCCCCAAACGTACCGGCGATTGGTCGCGGTGGCAGCTCATTCCTGCTGCACCTGTTTGACCATGTAGGCATTGACCGCCTCTTGCATAGTTTTCACAGCCAAAAAGGCGCAATGTTGTTCTTCCTTTGGGAATGTGCCGATCGCTTTCAAGACGTCTTCGCCGGTCAGGTCAAACAGCTCCTCGGGATTTTTTCCGATGGCCAGCTCGGCGGCAAAGGAACCGCAGATTCTGCTGGAAAAACAGCCGTCGGTGAGCGAGGACGCCCTGCAAACCCGGTTCTTGTCAAAACAAAGAAAGATTTCCATGGTGTCGCCGCATTTTCCTGTGATTCGCCCATGTACGTCAGCATCATCGAGCCTGCCGCTAAATTGAGGATTTTGCCAGCGGTGCAATCCTTTCTCTCCATAAATCTGCCGGGTTTCGAGAAAAATTTTTTCCTGGATTCCATCTACCAGGTCATTGAATTGTTTATCATTCATTGTTCTTTCAACGTTTTGATCGATTTTTTTTCTAACCAGACCCCGAATCCACAGAGGCGCTCTAAGGGGAGAGGCAGACCACTTGAGTGGCCTGCCTCTCCGCAGTTCATTTCATTTGTCCGGCCGCGTGGCAGAATTTACCAGTGCGCATCTTTGTTGGCTGCGGCGGCATAGGTCACCGCCCCTTCTTTGAGGGCCTTGACCGCATCGCGGACCTTGCCGGTGACGTCGTCGACCACCTTGACGCCACCCGCTTCCAGGGTAGCAAACGCCTTGGGGCCGCAATAGCCAGTCATCAACACGCTGGCGCCTTTGTCGCAAACCATAGTCGCCGCCTGGATGCCCGCGCCTTTGAAGGCATTGACGTTGTCGCTGTTGTCCACGGCCTCAAAGGCCCAGGTGTCGGTATCGACAATCAGGATGTACGGCGCCCTGCCGAAGCGGGGGTCGACTTCACTGTCCAGCAAAACGCCCTTGGATGTAATTGCCACTTTCATGGTTTTCCCCTTTTCTGCTTGTGTTCAATGACCGCCGCCGCAGACCTGATCGTTGCTGATTATCTGCAACTTGCCGGCGACAAAATCCTCGACCACCGGCCGAATTTCCTGGCGGACGCCGTCGTGATACACCTCGATGCCGACCTGTTTGAACCCCATCAGGGGCCGCATGCCAATGCCGCCGACCACCAGAGCGTTGACTCCAGCCTCGGCCAGCAGATTGACCGGCACCATGCAGCCGCCCTGAACATGCTCTTTATTGGCCAGGATCGATACCTGCTTGATCTGTCCGTCTTCCACGTCAATGCAGGTAAAGACATCGCAGTGCCCGAAATGGCCTGCTCGCATACCGTCCAAACCGCCTTGCCCCTCGGAGGGGATCGCTACTCGTACCATTGGTTTTTTCTCCATTATTATTGAATCGTTGCTTTGAAATCCACTATCCCCAGAGGATTCATGGAAGGTGAGCTGATAATCCTGGTCCAGATCTCCCGAACCAGTTGATGGGTTGGGGTTTCTTGGCCAAACTCGAACAGGGTCTGACCCGCCACCATCGAATGGGTGAAGACAGGATCAAACGGCACCCTACCAAGCAGGGCGACGTTGCGTTTTGCGGCCATCTGTTCAATGGCCTCGGTCATCTCGAGGTTGAGATCGAACTTGTTGACGCAGACCATGCCCGGCACCCGGAAATGGGCGGCGAGATCGATCACCCGCTCCATGTCGTGGATGCCGGAGACCGTGGGTTCAACCACGATCACCAGGGCCGTGGCCCCGCCGATGGCGGCGATCACCGGACAACCGATGCCGGGAGGGCCGTCGGTGAGGATCAGATCACTGCCCCGTTCTTCGGCCAGTTGCCGGGCTTCTTTGCGTACCAGGCTGACCAGCTTGCCCGAATTCTCCTCGGCGATGCCCAGCCGGGCATGGACCATGGGGCCAAAACGGGTGTCGGAGAGATACCATTCGCCGCAGCGCTGCACCGGAAAGTCAATGGCCTGAACCAGGCAGAAATCGACACAGACACCACAGCCTTCGCACCGGATGGGATCAACCTCAAACTGTTCGGTGATGGCGCCGAAACGGCAGAGGGTCCGACAGGTTCCGCATCCGGTGCAAAGCTCTGGCATGATTTGGGCCTTGCTGCCGCCCATGAAGTCGGTCCGTTTTTGCATCTCCGGCTGCATCAGCAGGTGGAGATCTGCGGCGTCGACGTCGGCGTCGCAGAGTACGCTGTTGTTTGCCAGAGCGGCGAACGCGGCGGTCAGGCTGGTTTTGCCGGTGCCGCCCTTACCGCTGATAATTACTATTTCGCGCATACGGCCGCCTTGCTCCCTTGGACGATGGTTTCGATGGAGTGGTAGAGTTCGATGAACCGTTCTCGCCACTCGGGCAGTTCCTCAACAATCATCTTGCCTCGGGAATAGGCCACGGCAATCCGCCGGTCAAAGGGGATGGTCAGCAGCAGCGGCAAGCCCTCGCTTTTGGCATAGGCAAACACCTGGTCGTCGCCGATGTCGGCCCGGTTGACCACCAGCCCGGCGGGGATGCCGAGCAGTTTGACCGCCTCGACCGCTAGTTTGAGATCGTGCAGGCCAAAGGGGGTGGGCTCGGTGA
>JBBQCO010000069.1:0-16790 GCA_038318785.1 Desulfobulbales bacterium
ACCCTTTCTGGAACTGAATTTTGTTTTTAGCCATGGTGTACTCCTTTTGTAGATGACGTTTGGAGTACTATGACATAACTGGTGGGACAAATAGCGTCCTACCACGAAAAAAATCGGCTGAGTTTCAGTGGTAATCAGAAAAAATATTATAGAACCAGTAGTTACCTTTACTCCTTTCCTTCAATGATACTGAGGTCAACCGTATGCACGAGAACAGCATCAAGCTCCTTAATCAGGCGGTGAGCGAAGAAATCACCGCCCTCCACCAGTAGTACATGTATTTTCATTTTCATTGCGATGACCAGGGCTATGACCTCCTGGCCGGCCTATTTAAGCGGACCGCCATTGAGGAGATGCTCCATGTCGAACGACTGGCCGAACGCATCCTCTTCCTCGGCGGTGACGTGGTGATGAAGGCCTCCGGTGAAGTCACTCCGGTTCAGGATGTCAACGAGATGCTGGTCATGGCCCGGCAGATGGAGTTGGATAGTGCCCTGCATTACAACCTCTGGGCCAACGAGTGCGGCGCCAACGCCGACAGCGTGTCAAAAAAATTACTTGAAGCTCTGGTGGTCGACGAAGAGCGTCATTACGACCAGTACGACGTCGAATTGGGGAACATGAAGAAGTTCGGCATTAACTACTTGGCCTTGCAATCCATCGAGCGCAGCAAAACCCGCGCCCAGATGCCGCCCCCTGTTGGCGAATAACAGTTTGCACTGTTGTTTCCTTTTTCCGGCATCCTCCGAAGAAAATGGTAATAAGGACAGTGACCCCAAACACCGTCCTCCCGCTTTCCACTGCTGCGGTTAAGCTGTGTGGCAGCGACTGGGCTTAGCTGGTGGTCGATAACGGAGAGTTGCGCATCGATACCACCGCCAACCAGGATAGCCCGATAATAACCGGCACAATCCCCATCCTTGGTATCGATTTCTGGGAGCACGCCTCTTATCTGCGCTCCCAGAACAGGCGTCCGGATTATGTCTCGGCCTTCTTCAATGTAATCAACTGGGAGCGCCTCAACGAAACCTCCCTCGCCACGATCAGAAAAAAAATGCAGCCAAATTTCTTCCTTCTGTTTATTGGGGAAGGATAGGGCTTCCCTGATGGAGTAACTCAAAAAACAAAAAAATAGGGTTGGAGCGTTTGGTTTGCTCCAACCCTATTTTTATTAAAAAACATCGTGGTGTACTCGTCCGATGAGGGGCACTGTACGCACCTCCCTGTGTTTCCGGTACGTACAGCGCTTCCTGCACGGTGGGAGAGTTCACCGCACAGGTTGTTGGGGTGTCTCAACTTGGATGTTGCTGCACCCAGGTCACATATCGGTCCATCCAACCCTGGAGGAAGGGTTTGCTCTCCGGGCCAATATTGCCGCCGGCGTCGAAAAAACCTTCCTTGACTTGCAAAAAGGCCTCGGGTTGCCCCAGGATCGGCACATCGAGGTAGGCCAGGATGTTGCGCAGGTGCTGCTGTGCCAGCGCAGTGCCAATGGTTCCCACGGAGATGCCGATGACACCGGCGGGCTTGCCGGCCCAGGCACTCTGGCCGTAAGGTCGGGAGGCCTGGTCAAGGGAGTTTTTCAACACCCCGGGAATGGAGCGGTTGTATTCCGGGGTGACAAACAGCAAGCCCTGTGCCGCCGCAATTTCGCTTTTCAGCCGTTTGACAGGTGCGGAAGGATTGCCGTCGTCATCCTGGTTATAGAGGGGAAGGTCACCGATTTCCACCTGTTTGAAGGTGAATTCCGACGGCGCCAGCTTGGCGAGGGCTGTTGCCAGGGTGCGGTTAAAGGAATCCTTACGCAGACTGCCGACAATCACGGCAATTTGATAGTGGCTCATATATGTCTCCTGGAAGGGGGTATGCGAGCAATCGGATCAATCAATCAGCGGCACAGAACAAGTGAGTTGAACAAAAAGGCACTTGCGGCATCCCAGATGATCCCTTTGTTATTTTTCATATACTTTTTGCCCGTTCCAGCTGCTTGTCAACCAACAAATTTCTCTGGTGCAATCATGGGCATCAACAATTATTTCTCAAGAATATTGCGGCTGCGTTTGACCGCGCAGAGATCGCCGCACATGGTGCAGACCTCCTGATCGATGGGTTGGGAAGAGGCGCGGTAGGCCTTGGCCTTTTCCGGGTCTATGGCCAGTTCAAACATTTTGGTCCAGTTGAGTTCCTTGCGTGCCTGGCTCATGGCGTTGTCCCAGTCGATGGCACCGGGAATGCCCTTGGCCACATCGGCGGCATGGGCAGCAATGCGCGAGGCGATAATGCCTTCTTTCATGTCGTCAGCATCCGGCAAACGCAGGTGCTCTGCCGGGGTGACGTAACAGAGAAAATCGGCGCCGTAGGTGGCAGCCAGCGCCCCGCCGATGGCCGAGGTGATGTGATCGTAACCAGGAGCCACATCGGTGACGATCGGGCCCAGCACATAGAACGGCGCGCCGTGACAGAGTTTCTTTTCCAACTGCATGTTGGCCACCACCTCGTTAAGCGGCACATGGCCCGGCCCCTCGATCATCACCTGGACGTCAGCCTGCCAGCAGCGTTTGGTCAGTTCTCCCAAAATAATCAATTCCTGAATCTGAGCAGCGTCGGTGGCGTCGCGAAGACAACCGGGCCTTAGCCCATCGCCCAAACTGAGAGTGACGTCGTATTCCCGGCAGAGCTCAAGCAACCGGTCGAAATGCTCATAAAAGGGATTTTCCCGCTCATTGGTCACCATCCAATCGAGCAGCAGAGAGCCGCCCCGGCTGACCACATGGGTGAGCCGTGGGTTAGTGCGCAACCGCTGCACTGCCATCTGGGTCAGGCCGGCATGGATGGTCATGAAATCAACCCCGTCTTCGGCGTGGATACGGACTACATCAAAAAAATCGTCTACTGAGATGCTGGCGACCTCCTTTCCATAGCGGGCAACCGCATCGTAGATCGGCACCGTGCCGATCATCACCGGGCTGATTTCAACGGTACGACGGCGGAAAGCGCGGGTATCGCCAAAGGTGCTGAGGTCCATGATCGCATCGGCCTTGAGTTCAATCGAGCGCCGCACCTTGTTCAATTCATTTTCGACATTGCAGCAATCCTCGGAAACACCAAGGTTGACGTTGATCTTGGTGGAGAGCCCCTGGCCGATGCCCTTGGCAATCAAGTTAGGGTGGTTGCGGTTGGCCGGAATGGCAATCCGGCCGTTGGCGACCCGTTCCACCAGGTCGGCCTCATGGATTCGTTCGGCGGCGAGCACTTGTTGCATCTGCGGGGTGAGGATGCCTTGGCGGGCGGCAGCCATCTGGGTTGCATGGACCATGGTTGTTTCTCCTTATTTGAATAAAGGTTCGTTATCTTGATTTGTTACAAGCAGGCTGCCTGCAAACGGCTGGTGGTGGTGGCGATATCGGCAGCCCCGACTATTTCAGTGACCAGGCAGACGGTTTGAGCACCGTGTGCCAGGACTTCACCCAAATTATGCTCCTTGATACCGCCGATGGCGACAAAGGGCAGAGGACAAGTGCGCACCACATGGTCGAGGTAGCCGAGCCCGACCGGGGCACAGACATCCTCTTTGGTTTGGGTACTGTAAATTGGTCCAACTCCGATGTAATCGGCTCCGGCGGCAACGGCTGCCGCGGCCTGCTCGGGGCCGTGAGTGGAGAGGCCGATCAGTTTGCGGGGCCCGATCAGTTGGCGCACCGCTGGGACCGGGAAATCGTCCTGGCCAACATGAACGCCGTCGGCGTCGACCATTTGGGCGATATCCGGGTAATCGTTAATGATAAAGAGAACGCCGGCCTCACGGGTCAGTTGGCGAATGGTCCGGCACTCATCCAGCATCTCGGCAAAACTTTTGTGCGGCCGTTTTTCGCGGTACTGGATCAGGCGAATGCCGCCTCTGATCATCTGCTGAACCACCTCGATATTGGAGCGGCCGGCAGAAAATTTTGCGGCGGTGATACCGTAGACGCCGCTGGGAAAGGCGGGTTTACTGTGCTGTTTCTGTTGCATGAAACTTACCTCGTTGTTGCAGAATGAATGCGCTCATGTGGTTGGCGATGGTGCTCACCTTATGGGCAAAAAGGGGGGCGTCGGCACAATCGGTGATGAAATCGCCGACGATGCAGCAGTTGCCGAGCCGACGCGCTCGAATGGTATCCAGATCGCTGCCGGCAATGCCGCAGGCCGAGACCACGATCCGCTCCATCCCCAAGGCTTCCAGCAGCATCTTTTTATCCGCCTGCCGGTCAAAACCCTCAACGATCAGGTCGCAGTCAGCAAAAATTGCCCGGCAATTAGTATGATCAATCCGTTCCGGCAGCACCTCAATGCATACCTCCGGCCGGATGCGCCGCAGGTTTTCGCTCAGGGCCTCGACCTTGAGGCGACCGATCTGATCAAAGAAATAGAACTGCCGGTTGAGATTGGAGGATTCCACCCGGTCGAAGTCGACGATTTTGAGGGTGTCAACGCCGCTGCGCACAAGGTTGACCGCGACATTGGAGCCAATGCCCCCAGCACCCGCAATACCGATGTTCATACGATCAGATCCCAATCCTTGAAGACCGGCTGGTAGCCGAGAGCAACGATGGCTCGTGCCACTTCTTCGACACTCCGGTCATCGGTGATTTCGAACTGGGGAGTCTGCTCCACCTTGATCTCGGTATAGCCGCCGACTCCGGTGCTGGAACCGGCGGAATAGCGGGTCGCACCCAAAGGCAGGATGCGGTCGCGGAAGGCCGCGCTTTCCCGGGTGGAGATGGTCAAGCCGGCCCTTGGCAAATAGATCCGCAGAGCGGTCATGAACTGGACAAAGGTTTTGTCATTCACCAGGTAATCGGGCTGGAAATCGCCTTCAGCCTCGTTGAAGCGCGGCAACGAGAGGGCTACCTCGGTTTCCAGATACTTGTTTTCCAAATACCGGGCATGAAGACCGGTGAAAAAAATCTCGCTGCGCGGTTCAGCCAAACCCAGCAGTGCACCAAGATTCACCGCGCGCATACCGCCTTGGGCCGCCCGCTCCGGAGCGTTGAGCCGCCAATGGTAATCCATCTTTTTGCCGCCTAAGTGCACCCGTTTATAGACCTCCTGGTTATAGGTCTCCTGGAAAACGGTCATGCTGTCGACCCCAGCCTCCTGTAACTGCCGGTACTCCGCAACCTCCAGCGGATAGACCTCGATGGCCACCGAGGCAAAGTGGCGTTTGAGGCAGCGTGCCGCTTCGACCAGATAGTCCATGGGGGTTATGTGGTGGGCCTCGCCGGTGAGAAAGAGCACATGCTGCATCCCGGAACGAGCAATAGCTTGCGCCTCGCTCTCGATTTCTTCGAGGCTGAGTTTGCGGCGAAGAATTGGGTTGCTGTGATTAAAACCGCAGTAGGCGCAGCGATTGTTGCAGTGGTTGGAGATGTAGAGCGGGATGAACATCTGGATGGTTCGGCCAAAATACTGCACGGTCAGTTGATGGGCCTTGTGTGCCATGGGTTCGAGATACCCGGCGGCCTGAGGGCTGAGCAGGGTAAGAAAATCCATGGGACCAGGTTTTGCCTTGGCCAAGCTCTGCTCAATGGCCGCATCGGTTACCTGATCGAAAAAACGGGGAAAATCAAAGTCCTTGTACTGCTCGACAATCTCAAAAAATGACATGGGCTGAACCTCGGAAAAGTGAAACCGTTAATCGTCGAGAAATCCGGTGAGTGGCGACGAGGCCCTGGCCTCCGTGGATTCTTCGGCCAGTTGAGCCAGGTAGGCCGTCCTGCCCGCCTTAACCGCCAAATCAAAGGCCCGGCCCATGGCTTCGGGGTCGCGAGCCGTGGCAATGGCTGTGTTCACCAGCACCGCGTCGGCTCCCATCTCCATGGCCGCTGCTGCCTGCGATGGCCGGCCGATACCGGCGTCGACCACGATGGGCACGCGGCAGTTTTCGATCAACATCTCGATCAGCGGCTTGGTCTCCAGCCCCCGATTGGTGCCTATAGGTGCGCCGAGCGGCATCACCGCTGCCGCCCCGGCGTTCTCCAGTCGTTTGGCCAGTGGCAGATCCGGCAGCACGTAAGGCAGGACGATAAAACCCTCCTTGGCCAGAATCTCGGTGGCCTTCAGGGTTTCCCAGTTGTCCGGCATCAGGTACTTCATGTCGGTGATCACCTCGATCTTGATGAAATCACCACACCCGGCTTCACGGGCTATACGGGCTATACGAACCGCCTGCTCCGCGCTTCGCGCCCCTGAGGTATTGGGCAGCAGGGTCACATTTTTGGGGATAAAATCGAGGATGTTTTCCGACCGGGTGGTGGTGTCGATCCGCCGCAGAGCAACGGTGATCATCTGCGAACCGCTGGCCGCCAGCATCTTTGGGATCTGGGTATTGTTTGCAAATTTGCCGGTCCCGGTCAGCAGGCGATTGGTAAAGCTTTTGCCCCCAAGTATCAGTACGTCGTCCTTCATGGTTCAGCCTCCGCCGACAAAACTGAGCAATTCAAGCCGGTCGCCAGCTTTGAGCTGGATGTCCGGCCACTGCTCCTGTTTGATAATCTGTTGGTTTAACTCCACCACCAGCGCTCCCGGTGCTAACCCTTTGCGCACCACCAGTTCAGCAATGGTGCCGGGCGCTCCGGTTTCCTTTTCTCCGTTAACGAACAGTTCCATGCCGTTTCCTCAAAAATAAAAAAAGCCGCTTGTCCTTAAGGGAAGGGCAAGCGGCTTAATGGCCGGAAAACCGGATTAAAATCCGGATAGTCGTTGTCTTGTCCGCTTCCCTTCGCCGGTATTAGCCGGATCAGGTTCATAGGGTTGGATGGTTTCCTCTCAGCGAGATGCACCCCTAGCGATGGTTGTTCTATAAAAGAGATAAGGAGGTTTGTCAACTCCTGGGCGAGATGGAAAGGAAAAACAGGGGGAAATGGTGCGATGTTGCCGTTTTAAAAGGCGGCAGCTGATATGGGCGGATCGTTGTGGCGGTAAAATTTATGTGAACCGTACTGACCAATAAAGGATTTGCCGATCGCCCATTTGGGCGCGACATCCACATGGTGGTAGAATGTGGAGCCGTTGGTAAAATCGGGGGTGGCCATAGCCTTCAGGGCGACGCGCAGGCTTTCCTGCAGAGGGTTGATTTCAAGCGGGGCATACTTCTTTTTTTGGAAGGTCCAGCTGAACTGATTGGGCGCCAAGATGACATCGGCTAAACTTTTGTTGTCCTCAAGGGCGCGATTGAGGGTTACATGGGCTACGGCCAACTGGCCAATTTCCGGTTCTCCCCGTGATTCATGGTAGACATTGAGACTCAGCCAGAGCAGGCTTTCGACAAAACCAATAGGCATAAAATTATTCAACCGCCTCTACGGCCCGGATGGTCGGGAGTTCGCTCTTGACGAACTTCTCGATACCCTCCTTCAAAGTAACGCGTGACATGGGGCATCCCTGACAGGCCCCGGTGAGGCGAACCTTGAGCACCTGATCCGGGCCAAGTTCGACGAATTCGACGTCGCCGCCGTCACGCTGGAGAGTGGGGCGAATCTGCCCCAGTACTTTTTCAACAGTTTCCTGTAATTGTTGCATGAATGACTCCTTTACCACATTGCAATCTTGTAGTATGAATGCGGCGAATATAGCATCATTAGAACGATCAGACAAGAAAACAATTTCAATATCAGGTCATCAGAGTTGCAACAGTCGGAAATTCAAGAAAAAATCAGTGGTATAGTCGAGCGTATTACCTATCATAACGACGTCAGTGGTTGGTCGGTTCTTAAAGTCGCTCCGTTCCGAGGTTATGGCCAGCTGGAAACCGTAACCGTCCATCAAACCAGGGTCTTTGCCGGCTCGACCATGGAGTTCACCGGCAATTGGACTTTGCATCCTAAATTCGGCCGTCAGTTCAAAGCCCGGTTCGCCGCCGAATTGAAACCGGCAACTGCGGCGGCCTTGGAAAAATATTTGGGTTCGGGTCTCATCAAGGGGGTGGGCCCCAAGATTGCCAAACGCATCGTCCGCCACTTCGGCGACCGGACGCTGACGGTATTTGAGGAGGATATTGGCCAATTGACCGATGTTCCCGGCATCGCTGAAAAAAAACTGGCCATGATCAAAGCGGCTTGGATCGAGCACCGGGCCATTTGCGATGTCATGATTTTTCTTCAGTCGCACGGCATTTCCACCCTCTTTGCGGTGCGCATCTATAAGCAGTATGGTGACCGCTCGATTGCCATGGTCTGTGAAAACCCGTATCGCTTGGCCCAGGATTTCTACGGCATCGGCTTCTTTACCGCCGACCGGGTGGCCCTCTCCATTGGATTTGCCCCGGATTCCGAAGTCCGGATTCGGGCCGCCATCCGTCATGTCCTTTCTGCCTCCCGCGAGATGGGGCATTGTTATCTCAGCCGTGCGCAGATCGCCGCCCAGGTCGAGGAACTGCTCAGCCTGCCCCTGACCGAGGCCATCCCGGACCACCTGGCTTCCATGCAGCAGCAAGACCAACTGCGGGTTCGGATTTTGCCGGAGATTAAAACAGGTGAGCCGATGCCCTGTTATTATGCCAAATCGCTCTACTACGATGAGGAATATGTGGCCCGGCGGTTAGCCGAATCGGTTGGCGACCGCGGCATTGACCCCTCCAGGGCTTCGGATTGGATGCACCGCTACACCGAGCGACAAGGGATGGCACTCAGTGCCGAACAGGCTCAAGCGGTCTGCGCGGTGGCTGGCCAGCGCTGTTCGATCCTGACTGGCGGGCCGGGTTGCGGCAAGACCACCACCACCAAGGTGATTGTGGCATTGCTTGAGGCCATGCATCTCAGGGTGACCCTGACTGCGCCCACCGGCCGAGCAGCTCAGCGTATGGGCGAGGTGATTGGCAGGGAAGCTAAGACCATCCACCGTCTCCTTGAATTTCAGGGATCTGGATTTAAGCGATGCGAGGAGAACCCGCTGCACACCGATTTTCTGATCGTTGACGAAACATCGATGCTCGACATCACGCTCACTGCCGCCCTGCTCAAGGCGGTCGCCCCGGAAACCGCCCTGCTGTTTATTGGCGACGCCGACCAATTGCCCTCGGTCGGGGCCGGCAATGTCCTCCGCGATCTGATCGGCAGCGGCTGCCTGCCCTGCTTTCGCCTGACCACCATTTTTCGGCAGGCCAGACAGTCGGTGATCATCAACGCTGCCCACCAGATCAACCGCGGTGAGATGCCCGCCCTGGAGTCACCGTTTAAATCACCAGGAATATGGAAGCAATCCGACTGTTTTTTCATCGACTCCGCTGAGGCCACCCAGCAGCAGATGCAGTTTGTCAATCGAGTGAAACACCGTTATGGCGGCGTTGAGGAGCGGGAAAATCTCTTTGCCCAGACACCGTACGATCCGCAACTGCAGGAGGAAGGGAATGCCTATGCATTCACGATCCCGGACCAATTTCAGCATGTTTCCCTGGGCGCCCTGGTCACCGCGGATTCGGGCGCTTCTGAGTTGTTGGTCCTGGCCAAGAAAACTCATCCCTGGTCCTCGCTTTACTATGGCCTGACCGCGCTCGACGTGGTGCGCAAACTCTACGGCGAATGGATTCCCAAGTATTTCCCCGGGGCTGAAGTCCAAGTGCTGACCCCGATGATCCGCGGCTCGCTCGGCGCAGCCAACCTCAATACGATGTTGCAGCAAAGCACTAATCCGCCGGACCCGGCCAGGGCCGAACTCACCATCGGTGAACGTGTTTTTCGCACCGGCGACCGGGTCATTCATCGCCGCAATAATTACGAACTAAACGTGTTCAACGGCGATATCGGCCTGATTGCGGCCATCGACAATGTCAACCTCAGCCTGGTGGTCACTTTTTTTCCTGACCAACGGCAGGTCGAGTACAATCGCGACCAGATTGCCGAACTTGATCTCGCCTATGCCATCACCATCCACAAATCCCAGGGGTCAGAGTTTGATGTGGTCATCATCCCGGTGCTCAGCCAGCATTTTCGCATGCTCTTTCGAAACCTTATCTATACCGGCCTGACCAGGGGCAAGAAACTGGCGGTGCTGGTCGGCTCCCGTCAAGCCCTGGCCATGGCGGTGCATAATCAAGACACCTCCAAACGCCAGACCGCGCTTTCTCTGCTGATCCGCGAATATCGCCCAGCCTTGGCCGGAGAGCCCCGGAAAGGAAGAGGTGCATCGAAATTGCCAGAGATTTAAGCAGTCTCAACTTGAAAAAAACAGCCATTGTGCTAGGTTAAGCGGCTCTTGACACCCACGGGTTCTTTCTTGCCCTCCTTTTTTGAATCTGAACACAAACCATGCAAGCAACAATTATCAGCGGCGTTGAAACCGCCAAAGCCATCCGCGAAGAGATCGCCATTGAAGTAGCCGATCTTAAAAACAAACTTGGTCTTGTCCCCGGATTGGTCACCATCCTGGTGGGTGAGGATCCAGCCTCCCAATCCTATGTGGCAGCCAAGAACAAGACCGCCCATGCCCTGGGAATCCATTCCGAGCAGATCACCTTGCCGGCTGAAACGAGTGAAGCCGAGTTGTTGCGGATTGTTGACGGGTATAACCGTAACGCCGCCATTCACGGCATCCTGGTGCAGTTGCCGTTGCCGCGCCATATCAACGAGGCCAAGGTTCTGTTCACCATTGATCCGAACAAGGATGTTGATGGGTTTCATCCGGTCAATGTCGGCAAGATGATGCTGGGCGAACGCTGCTTCCTGCCTTGCACCCCGCACGGTATTCTTGAATTGCTGCAACGCTCCGGCGTCGAAACCTCCGGGGCTGAAGTGGTAGTGGTCGGCCGTTCCAATATTGTCGGCAAGCCGATTGCCAACCTGATGCTGCAGAAACGGCCGGGCGGCAATGCCACGGTCACCATCTGCCACACCCGCACCCGGGACATGGCCTTTCACACTCGCCGGGCCGATATTTTAATTGTGGCCGCCGGGGTAGCTAAAATGATTAAGGCGGATCAGATCAAGGAAGGGGCGGTCATTATCGATGTCGGCGTCAACCGCATCGGACAGGCACCAAGCGGCAAGGCTCTTCTCGCCGGCGATGTCGATTTTGCCGATGTGGTCAACAAGGCAGGGGCCATTACCCCGGTTCCCGGCGGTGTTGGCCCCATGACCATCACCATGCTGATGAAAAACACCCTGCAGGCCGCCAAGCAGGCGGCTGGGATTGTCTGAACCTGTTCGGATTTGTGCCATGAGTGAACCCAAAAAAGTGTGTAACACCTGCGGTGGCAGCGGTGAGATCGGCTTTTTTCAAGGCGAGAGCCGTTTTTTCATTACCCGTGAAGAGTGCCCGGCTTGTTTGGGTTTGGGATATGTTCTGGAGGATCAGGAACCGGGCGAATATTACACGGAGCCTGAGACGGAAAATCGCGGGAAAGGGAAATGATATGAACAGCAACGACCTCTGGGAAGCGCTCGGTTCACTCGAAGACGATCAGGCCCTGCAGGTGCTGACCCAACTGTTTGCCCGGTATGAACAGCGTCGGGAGCAATACCCCGACGACCTGGCAAGCGAGAACTTTTTTCAAAACCTGGCGGTCATCATGGCCCAGGTTCAATCCTGTAACGTCAACCGGCGCTGACCGGTTCGCACACAAAACACATCCACTCTTATGAATCGTTTTTTTCTTCATTCAATTGTTCGTTGTTGCGCCGTTTTTATAGGTGCAGCCCTCTGCTTTTGCTGTTTCAGCTCAAAGACTCTTCAGGCCAGTGAGCTGGAGCAGTGCGTGCAAGGAAAGCTGGCCGCAGCCGATGATAGCGTCACGGTTGGCGACCTGCGGCGACAATGTCTGCAAAATGCCGTCGGCGTCGACCGCAGTCTTCCAAAACGGCTGGGCGCTGTGGAAAAAAGGCTGGAGCAGGAACGGAAAAACGTGGCCAGATCTTTTAGTATTATGCCGCATCGGCCCAACTACATTCTCCCCCTGGCCTACAACTCGAATGGGTATAACGCCGAGCATCACCAACAGAGCAATGGCGACAGTTCGTACGAATTCGATCCGGTCGAGGCCCAATTTCAGATCAGCATCAAGTCGCCGCTGGTGGTCGGACTCTTCGACAACTCCATGGATATCTATGCCGCCTACACCAACCACAGCTTCTGGCAGGTCTATAACAACGATATCTCCGCCCCGTTTCGTGAAACCAACCATGAACCCGAGGCGTGGGTGCAGTTTAACCCGGGCTGGGAACTTTTCGGCATTGTCAACACCAGCAATTCCTTCGGCATTAACCACAAATCAAACGGTCAGAGTGGCGATCTGTCACGGAGTTGGAACCGGCTCATTGCTACCCTCGGTTTTGAATACGGCGACCTCGGCCTGTCATTCACTCCCTGGTACCGGATCCCGGAAAGCGAAGGCGATGACGACAATCCCGACATTACCAGGTACATGGGGCATTACGAGATTGGGGCCGCTTACAAATGGGATGAGCACACGTTCAGCCTGATGACCCGCAACGGTTTTGAATCTGATTTTCACCGAGGTGCTGTCCAGGCCAGCTGGAGCTTTCCGCTCGGTAATTGGCCTTTTCTCCGCGGCTATGTCCAGTATTACACCGGATATGGTGAAAGTTTGATCGACTATGATCAGTACGTCAACCGGGTGGGAGTAGGGCTATCATTATCGGATTGGCTGTAAGAAGCCAGGAGGTCTCAGGCAGGGAATGCTCTCCCATGCACCTAACGCGGCAATCTCCCCTTTATTTCCCATGAAGGAACACCATGTTCGATTCCAGCACCCTGCTTCTTTTTACCACGGCTTCCATACTCTTGGCGCTGACGCCGGGGCCGGACAACATTTTTGTGCTCACCCAGTCAGCCCTCAAGGGTAAACGGGTGGGGATTGTGGTGACACTCGGGCTATGCACCGGGCTGATTGTCCACACCAGCGCCGTGGCCCTGGGCGTTGCCGCCATTTTTCACGCCTCGGCCCTGGCCTTCAACCTGCTGAAATTCGCTGGGGCAGCCTATCTGCTCTACCTTGCCTGGGGCGCCTTTCGGGCCGAAACGAGCACTCTGGACACGAAAGCCAGCCAGGAAATCGGCTTGCCCCGCTTTTACCTGCGCGGCATCATCATGAACGTGACCAATCCCAAGGTTTCGATCTTCTTCCTCGCTTTCCTGCCGCAATTCACCAACCCGGAAAACGGCAACCTGCCGTTGCAGCTCGTTGCGCTCGGCGGCATCTTCATCCTGTCCACCCTGCTGGTCTTCGGCGCGATCAGCCTGCTGGCCGGGGTGATGGGTCAGAGGCTCCGCCGCTCCGAACGGGCACAGAAGATCCTTAACAAAACGGCGGGGACCATTTTTGCCGGGCTGGCCCTGAAACTGGCCACGGCCAGCCGGTAGAGGACAGACCGTGGATCTGCGTCATGCCGGCAAACCCTTTGTTGCCCATCCGAAGAGCAGCACTGTCCTGGCAGTGCTGCTGATTCTTATCGGCATTGCCTTTGTCAGCGGTTGGTTTCCCGACTCACCCAACCGCCGTTATTTCCCAGGGCATCATTGGCTCATGGCCGGTTTAAGCTGGCTGGTGGCCTTCTTTTTCCTGGCCTGCGCTTTTCTCGGATTCAAACAAAAAAACAAGAGCCCCAGTCACTGACCGGCAACAAAAAAGCTCGCCTACCGCCGCTTTTCCTGGTGGTAAATCTGCTCGCGTTGGGCAGCAATCGCTTCGTCGGTCAGGTAATCGTCGAAGTTGATCATCTTGTCGATCACGCCCTTGTGACCGATCTCGATAATCCGGTTGGCCACGGTGGCCACGCATTCGTGGTCATGGGAGGCAAGGAGGATCACCTCGGGAAAGGCGATCAGGCCATTGTTGAGCGAGGTGATCGATTCGAGATCCAGATGGTTGGTCGGCTCATCGAGGATGAGCACATTGGCCCCGATCAGCATCATCCGCGCCAGCATGCAGCGTACCTTTTCCCCGCCGGAAAGAACCTTGGTCTTCTTCAGAGCCTCTTCGCCGGAAAACAACATCCGCCCGAGGAAACCTCGGGAATAACTCTCGCCCTCAGCGGGCGGGATAAACTGGTTAAACCAATCGACCAGTGTCTGGTTGCTGCTGAAAAACGCACTGTTTTCCTTGGGAAAATACGAGGTGGTGATGGTCTGGCCCCAGCGAAAGCTACCCGCATCCGGCTCCATCTCGCCCATCAGGATCTGAAACAAAGTAGTCTTGGCCAGACTGTAGGTACCGGCAAAGGCGACCTTCTCCCCCTTGTTGACAGAAAAACTGAGATTCTTCAGCACCTCGACGCCCTCGATAGTCTTACTGAGGCCATCAACCTCAAGGATGACGTTGCCGCAGGGCCGCTCCGGCTTAAAGGCAATCCAGGGGTATTTGCGCGAGGAGACCGGCATGTCCTCGATGTTGATTTTATCGAGCAGTTTCTTGCGCGAGGTGGCCTGCTTGGCCTTTGAGGCGTTGGAAGAGAAACGCTGGATAAACTCCTTGAGTTCCGCAACTTTCGCCGAAGTCTTTTTATTCTCGTTCTGTTTTTGCTGCAGGGTCAACTGGCTGGCCTGGTACCAGAAATCGTAATTACCCACATAGACCCGGATCTGGCCGAAATCAATATCCGCCATATGGGTACAGACCTGGTTGAGAAAATGGCGGTCATGGGAGACGATGATGACCGTATTGGTAAAACGGATGAGAAACTCCTCCAGCCAGGCGATGGACTTGACATCCAGGTTGTTGGTCGGCTCATCGAGGAGCAAAATATCCGGGTTACCGAACAGGGCCTGGGCCAGCAGCACCCGAACCTTGTCACCGCCGTCCAGTTCCTTCATCCTGAGACTGCCCATCTCCTCGGAAACGCCCAAACCGCTGAGCAGAACAGAGGCTTCGGATTCGGCCTCGTAACCGTTCATCTCGCCGAACTCGACTTCCAGGTCACCGCAGCGCATACCGTCGGCCTCAGAGAGTTCGGGTTTGGCATAGAGGGCCTCGCGTTCCACCTTGACATCGTAGAGCCGTTTGTGGCCTCTAATCACCGTATCGAGCACGGTTTCCTCGTCATAGACGAACTGGTCCTGCTGGAGCACGGCGATCCGCTCCTTGGGATCGATGGAGACCTCGCCCTTATCCGGGTCCTTTTGTCCAGCAAGGATTTTAAGAAAGGTTGTTTTGCCGGCACCGTTGGCCCCGATCAGGCCGTAACAGTTGCCGTGGGTGAACTTGATATTGACGTCTTTGAATATAATGCGCTTGCCGTAGGAAAGCGCAATGTTGGTTGCCTGGAGCATGGTGGTTCACTTCCTGTAAAAAAGAGACGGTCACGAAGACAAAAAACGTGACTTGTTTCGGAATACGCCGGGGATGTCCGCCCGAAAAGGGGCGGTGCAAAAAAAGAGGAACGAATTTACCCTGAAACGCTCAAGAAATGAAGCGGAAAATGGGGTTTTGGCGATTTTATTGACAGACGGACCGAAGAACGGATGACTGAAGCGAACGCAACCAAGGTCGCAACCTCGGCGGCGGTCAACCGGAGGGCATGAGTATGGCGGGATAGCGGCCCCGAACCGAATTGATCAGGGTGAACGTGCCCTGCGAGCGGAGCCAGTCAAGCGAAATCAACCGCTCGGTCACCTGGCCGTTCGCCAGCAGATGCTGCCGACAAGTCCCGGCCAGCAGACCGCAGCGCACCGGTGGTGTGTACTCCTTGCCATCGATCAAGACCACGACATTGGCAATGGTGGTTTCGGTGATTTCACCCCACTGGTTGTAGAGCAGGACATCGTCCACATCCTCTCCCAAACCAGCCCGCATCCGATTATACAGCTCCCGGCGAGTGGTTTTGTGATAGAGAAAAACATCCTGATCATCAATGGGATGCGGGGCGAACGCCACCCGGACCGGCCGCACCGTGTCGTGGGGCACATGGGGCACAGCCTCGATCCGCAGTCTTCCTTGGCAATCGAGAAGCAAACGCACCCGCTGCGAAACGCCCTGGTATCCGGCTACGGCTGCGGCCAATCGGGTCCGGATTTTCTCCACCGCGCAGGGGTAGGAAAAATAATCGGCCGATCCGCTCAACCGGTGCAGATGCTCCGCAAGATAGGCATACCCCTCTTGCGGCGTCCAAAGCAGGGTTTCAAGCAAGGAAAATTCGGGCTGCCGGGTCCGGCAGAGGAGGCTTTTAAGCCGGGTTTCCTCCCACTCGGCGCTTGCGGTGGAATCGGCGGTGATGCCCCCTCCAACCCCGTATTCGGCGGTCTTCTTCTGCCGGTCAATCAGCAGGGTGCGGATGGCGACATTGAATTGGGCCCGGCGGTCAGGTAGCACAAAGCCGATCGTGCCGGTGTAGATCCGCCGGGGTTCGCTTTCCAGTTCCCGGATGATGGCCATGGTGCGGGCCTTCGGCGCGCCGGTGATCGAGGCCGCCGGAAACAGCGCCGAAAAGGTGTCGGCCAATGAGGCTCCGGTGCGAGCCGACACCGTGGAAACCATCTGCCAGAGGGTCGGATACCGCTGCACCGCAAACAGATTATCGACTCGCACCGAACCCGGCCGGGCGATACGGCTCAGATCGTTGCGGACCATATCGACGATCATTACATTCTCGGCCCTGTCCTTGCCGCTGTTGCGCAGCCGTTCTCCCTGACGGAGATCGTCGGTGGCGGACAAGGCCCGGCCGATGGTCCCTTTCATCGGGATGGATGCAATGTTTTCACCGCTACGCTGAAAAAAAAGTTCCGGAGAAAGGGAGAGAATCGCCCAATCAGGGGTTTGAATAAATCCGCCGTATTGGGGGCCATGAGCAGCGGCCAGATTGCAA
>JBBQCO010000070.1:0-16779 GCA_038318785.1 Desulfobulbales bacterium
CAACCAGGCGGAAAACGATCTGCGCATGATTAAAGTGCAGCAGAAGGTGTCGGGATGTTTCCGGTCAATAGACGGCGCCAAAATATTCTGCCGTATACGGAGTTATATCTCGACCTGCAGAAAACAAGGACTGACTGCGTCCGAAGCCTTGAGATTACTCTTTCAAGGTAAGTGGCCCGCTTTCATGATGGAGTTGTCGAAAACCAATTTTACTGAATAGTTACAAAAAATAAATGAATTTCCGGTATTTAGTGCTTTAAGATAACGGACACAGCCACAAAGTTGGCCATTATTCGGCCATTTTTA
Organism: Desulfobulbales bacterium; assembly: GCA_038318785.1. Lineage (GTDB taxonomy): Bacteria > Desulfobacterota > Desulfobulbia > Desulfobulbales > Desulfobulbaceae > Desulfobulbus. Next base: position 307 of record JBBQCO010000070.1, read on the forward strand.
ACTTTTAGCGCTCCAAAGTGTCCGTGGAAAAAAAAATAATATCATTAAATCGGTTATTTAGGCGCTCAGGCCTTCAACTCCCGGCGCCTCCACCAAATTATTGATATTACTGGAGAAATTTGAAATCTCCAGGCTCGACACCCATCTTTATCCACTCTTGTTATCCACAAGTCACAGGTAACAAGCAGGAGGCATAAAGATGGGTTTTTCTTTTACACAGCCCGCCGAGAGTCCAAGACCCCTCAAGAGTCCAAGACTCCTCAATATGTACCAGAGTCCTTCCGGGTACATCTTCCGTTTAAGAATACCAAATGATCTCAAGCAGATTGTCGGAAAGTGTGAGTTCAGGTATTCAACGCTCTCCAATGACGCCTTCCCTTCGCGTGAGTTTGACTTCATGCTCAGCAATCCACCCTACGGTAAAAGCTGGAAAAGCGATCTGGAGCGGATGGGCGGCAAAAAGGACATGAAAGACCCTCGTTTCGCAACCGAGTACGCTGGCGATCCTGAGTATTTCCCGGGTTGCCGTGTACTCCCAATGTCAGACATGCCATGGTCTCTGACCCCGGGAAGCATCCAGCACCTTGCCATTAGCGGTGCTGACTGTATTGACTTCCATCTGTTGAACAATGTCGTCCTTCCGACTAGGAAAATTACGGGGCTCAATCCCTTCAACCTTACGGCTTACGGCCTGCCTGCTCGCTATCCTACGCTTAAAGCTCCATGTTGCCATGAAGCCTCCAAGGACTCGCTACCCGGCGGTTGGCCAACCTTCCGGGGCGGGATTCACACCCGCTGAAATACACGACCTTGCCCGGCCGCACCCAACATTGTTCCAATCAACATGGACAGGAGATAGTGCGTCACGACGCCGAGAAAATAAACCTACTTCGTTTTCCTCTTTTCCTTAAAATGCCTCGGCGCCACTTCTCACCACTTTTGATCAGAACTCGTTCGCTATGGTTATTTTTCATATCCATTCGACATACTATTTTCCTATATTGTCTAATTGGGGGAAATTTAGAATAAATATGTGCGACAGTTAGACACGCACTAACAAAAATTCATTGCCTGAGGATGGACAAATGAATGATTTATTAAGAAAAGAAGAAAATTCATTCTTCCCTAGGACGCTAGAAAGGCAGAGACAATTAACCAACTGTAGGGCCAAATTGCTATGCCCTAAGTGTGGGAATGGTATCTTTATTGGTGAACAGTATATCAACTGGAAGAAGGGAAAGATAACCACTTTAGAATGCTCTAGCTGTGAATGGAGAGATCATTATTATGAGGCGACCCCTAATGATGCTAGGAACTACTAGTAAAATTGCGTGCAGAATAAACCCGAATCACCGTCCATGCAGTCTCAACCAAAGGCAGGAAGTCGAAATGGGTGTCAAAAGTTTCTATGACTGCCCCGATTGTTATGATGAGCTGATGCAAATTTTGGCTAGCAAACAGAACACGGAACGAGCTATCAAGACGATGGAGGTTTTAAGCTTTATGGACAAGTTTGAGCAGAATGATGAATGAAGCCATTCTTTGAATTTCCCATCTCGGGGGTGTACGCCGGAACCCCAGGATTTTACGGCATGCGCGCAAAGTAAGCAATGGCGCGGGTTGACGTCACTGAGCTTTTAAGTCTTTTTATATATACAAACGGTATACTCATTATATATCCATTATTTTAGTATTTAATTTTATACCAACCGCTTATATTCTGAGTCATTTAATAGAATGCGTCGAAATATCCGGTAAATGAGGTTGAGGTCTGTAACTGGCAACCCGAGGCTTGCAACAGCCTTATGTCAAAGCTTTCAGCGTCATGTCATTGTAATGTTATATAAATCTGTTTAAACCCAAGAGCATGGAAGTTAGCTGAGCATGGCCGAGATTGAATTATTCGTTCTCACTGGCCAGTGCTTGAATCGAAGAATTGAGATATCCAAGTTGTTAGAAAAGAGTGAATGCCTGGCAAGGGCACCGGACGAATACGAATAGACCATTCTGAAAGAAATAGCTTATCAGCCACAAAACTGATCCGAGAAGCCAAATATTTCGTTCGTTCCGGAGGGCGCTTGAATGACAAGTTACCAAAAACAACAGTCCATCAGCTTAATCATCGGAACTATTTACCAAGCTGTGCAGCGATTCCTTTATTCGTCAAGCAGCGACCGAATACAAGAAAAACAGTTTGCAGCAGATTATCGATTAAAGAATATAGCGTGCTACAGCACGACGACTGCACGGGAAAGCTGTCTCTATATGTTGGAACAAGAGACTCAAATTCAACAAAGGGAGGTACAGAATGAGCCGCAAAAGACCAGGAACGTATATTTTTCTTTTATTTTTTGGCTATGTCGCCTCGGCTTATGCCGAACTCCCTTATGCCGACCCTGCAACAGGAATGGAATTTGTACTGGTAAAAGGTGGTTGTTACCAAATGGGTGATTCTGTAGGCGATGGCGACCCCAACGAAAGACCTGTTCATGAGGCCTGTGTCAACGATTTCTCCATTGGAAAATTTGAAGTCACAAACGGTCAGTATAAAAAATTCCGCCCCCAACACAATAGCGGTGACTCCCAAGGATCAACTTTGAACAATGATAACCAACCGGTTGTCAATGTTTCTTGGGAAGATGCTGTAGCTTTTGCCAAATGGGTTTCTCAGAAATCGGGACATTCCTATCGCCTCCCGACCGAAGCCGAGTGGGAGTATGCAGCTCGTGCCGGCTCCAACAAGAGCCGTTATTGGGGAAACAGTCTCGATGACGCCTGCAAACATGCAAATGTTGCTGATATTACAGCTAAAAAGCAGTGGGCTCAATGGACAACCATTCCTTGTGATGACGGCTATGCAGTGTCAGCGCCGGTGGGCAGCTTTAAACCGAACAGCTATGGACTCAACGATATGTTGGGGAATGCCTGGGAGTGGTGCGAGGATATCTATAACAGCGAGGCATATACTAAACTGCCGAAAAACAATCCCGTCTTCAATGGATCCGGAGAATATCGCGTAATGCGCGGTGGTGGGTGGAGCAACGGCCCCTTGGGAATCAGAAGTTCTCATCGCGTGGGGCTTTCTCCCAACTTTGGTCATCATGCACTGGGTTTTCGCCTGGTTAAGGACGCACAGTAAGGCGAGACATCTTGGAACTTGCTGAAATATCAAGAAAATCTGGAGGGATTATGAAGAGGGGAAACATTTTTGCGCATTTTGTCCCGCTGAGCCTGCTCTTGCTCTGTTGCACTCTGGCAATGGGAGGTACGACGGGCGGCAAGGAATCAGGCGACAAAATGGGCTTTATAGGTGCGCTCACCTGCAAAGACTGCCATGAGGCTCAATATAACAGCTACGCAAAATCGATCCATTTTAAAAATTCGATCAAGGGCCCGCAATCACAGGATGCGTGTGAAACATGTCATGGCGCAGGAGCAAAGCATGTCGAAAAGGGCGGTGGGCGTGACGTCGACATCTTCACTTTCGATAAAAAGAAGGATCCGAAAGAAAAATCAGCCAGGTGCCTCACTTGTCACCAACGAACTCCGGGTATGGATTTATGGGAAATGGGGGTTCACAACCGGAATGATGTCTCCTGTGACTCCTGCCACGAACTTCATGTCGGTGGGTCGCAGAAGCCTAAAGACCCGGAAGTCTGCTTTGGTTGTCATCGAAATATCAAGATTGAAGCAAACAAACGATCGCATCATCCGATTCTCGAGGGGAAGATCCGCTGCTCATCCTGCCATGCACCACACGGCAGCCTCAATAAAGGCATGGTCAAGGCCGATGATCCCCAGCAGCTCTGTTACAAATGCCATGCCGACAAACGCGGTCCGGCAGCGTGGGAGCATCCCCCTGTGGAAGAAGATTGCCAGAATTGCCACAACGTTCATGGCAGCAACCATGCACGACTACTGAATGAGCGTATTCCTCAACTGTGTCAGAATTGCCATGATTGGTCACGACATCCAGGCACTCCATATGACAATAAGGCTACCTTCTCAAGCCGCTGGGATTGTCTGCGTTGCCACCCCTCCATCCATGGCTCCAATTCACCATCTGGCGGTGGCATGCGCCACGTACGATAGGAGGGATTACTATGAAACGGATGATGTATCTACCTTTGGCCGTCCTGATGACAACCCCGGCATTTGCATCCGACGAAGTTCACGGCGATCTGAGTATTGGACTTCGGGCGACACATTTCGCCAGTGGTGACGAAAGTGCGAAATATAATGAATACCTCGACATGAGCGATGGTCTGTTCGGCGATGTTAACGTATTCTTTGACAAAGAAAATTATTACATGGGATTCTCCGCAAAAAATCCGGGCCTGGATGATCAATCCTATGAACTGTGGGGACAACGATTTGGGTTTGCCAAGGGACGACTCTATTTTGATGAACTGACTCAACAGTTATCGCTTGATGCCCTGACTCCGGCCACGGGTATCGGCGGCAACTACCTGGTCACTCCTGATGCGGGTACGCCCGCCTCCGTACCACCCATCTCATCCTGGACGCCGTTCGATTATAATGTGGAAAGAAAAGTATTTGGCACAGAGTTCACCGTCGATCCGCAAGAGAAGCCGTTCTACTTCAAGGCCTCGATGGAACAGCAGCGGCATGATGGCGTCATGCCTTGGGGAACGACGAATTTTGCAGGCTTTGAACTTCCTATGCCGGTGGATTACACCACCAACAATCTCATGGTTGAAAGTGGCTATCGCAGCAAGGAAACCACGGCCGTCCTGACCGCCGGCTATAGTGTTTTCGAGAATGACTACGATCTGTTAACCATCAGCAATGGCACGGATATAGAACAATACAGCACACCGGCAGACAATTATAGCTACAATTTCGGAGGCCGACTGGTTCAACGTTTGCCGATGAAGAGTGTTCTGGCGCTGAATGCCGGGTACACCCGCAATATCAGCGAGGCAGATTGGGGTCAATACACCCAATTTATCTCGCCTTCTGCTGATAATGACTATGATGGTGATGTAGAGTATATCCGTGGCGGCGCTGCTCTCACCTCACATTGGTCGGCGCTGCTTGATACCCGCCTGTTCTACAACTATGTTGATCGGAACAATGCCTCGGAAGAAATAACCGCGCTTGATAATGGCAACACCAACCACCTGTTTGAGTACGACAGGCATAAGGCAGGATTGGACGCCAATTATCGCTTCAACAAAGCCAATAAAATCGCCGGTGGTTACGAGTTCAGCTACACCAACCGCAACAGAGAGGACTCCGACACCACCAAAGACAACTTGATTTTTGCCCAGCTGAAAAATACAGCCATTGAATGGATGAGCACCTCTCTCCGATTGGAGTACCTGAACCGATCATCCGACACCGATTACAGCGCGGCAACGCTTGAGGGCGACGGCCTGATTCACCAATATTTCACCCCTTTTGACAATGCCAGCAAAGACCGCTACAAAGCCAAGGTGGCCGTTGATTTCAATCTTTCTCAAGGACTCGATCTGGGGCTGAGTTATGCCTTGGTCAATGACCAGTACGATGCCACGCAGCTCGGCTTACAGGATGATCAACGGCATGAAATCTATGCGGATTTCAATGCATTGTTACCAGCGAAAATTCGACTGAACACCCATGCTGGCTACGAATATACCAACAGCAACTTTGATGCAAGACGCTTTAATCCCGGTGGCGCGAATCCTGCCGGCGCCACCAATGCCAACAATTACAACTGGAGCGAGGAAACCACTTACGACTTCTTTGTCATTGGCGGCAGCCTGACCGTACCGGTAAGGCATCAGCTTGATATGGTCTTTTCCGTCGACCATCAGTGGGTCGATGGAAATATTGATTTTGCTCGCTCCGCTGCAGCGGGCGCGGCTTTGACACCTATTGCAGATGCCGATGATTACTATAAGACCCAACTAGGAGCTAAAGGTATCTTTAAGGCAACGGAATCACTATCTATCACATTAGGCTACCTCTTTGAAAGGTCGAATCTTGATGAATGGAAATATGTCAACTATACCTACACGCCCGGATCGTATTATCTCAGTGGTGCCGGACTGGATAAGGATTATGAAGCACATCAGGTCTATGTAATTACCAAATATCACTTTTAAATTTTCACTTGAACAACAAAAGGGTGCTTTCTAGCACCCTTTTGTTGCCTAAACACTGCCAGTCCGGTTTGATTGGATGAATTATGCGAGACTTTTAATCTCAGCTCAAGTTTCTGGGTTATGTTAACTCTCTGTTATTAGTACCTTACTCCTAAAAGTCTGACATGAAAAACAAACAGCATACAGAACTGATATGAAATGCGAGTCTTGGGATGTACGCCGAAGGGGGAGTGAAAAAAGCAGAACTGAAAATCCCTTATGGAACAAGGAATCTCGAGCCAAGACCGGAGGGCGACCGGAGAACGCAAAAAAAGGGTTTAGAGAAAAACTCTAAACCCTTGATTTACTGGTGCGCCTGGAGAGATTCGAACTCCCGACCTACGGATTCGTAGTCCGACGCTCTATCCAGCTGAGCTACAGGCGCAAAATTGGTCTCCTCATATACTCTGAAGCATGCTTGTATTCAAGTTATTTCTTCTGTTGCCTTGAGGGCCGCACCCTTTTTCCGGCTCTTTGCAGGGAAAAGCACACCCTCCACACCAGCAATTTCTCAACGGGCTGATTCTGTTTCCAGAAAATCTATCTGACTGTCCGCCGGTTTCATCTCGACCCGGGGAATAATGTCGATCTTTGCCTTGTGCTTGGCCTCAAGATCCGCCAGTTCGGCCCGTTTTTTATTCAGCAGGTACTGAGCGACATCAAGAGGGAGGCGGCATTCGACTCGGGCTACTTTCTTTCGGCTGACGCCGGTCTGGATGCGGCGCAAATAATAGAGGGCCAGGGTTTCAACGGACCGCACCACTCCCCGCCCCTGACAATATTCGCAGGTCAAATAACTGCCCTTTTCGATCGGAGCGCCCATTTTTTGCCGCGAGATCTGCATCAAACCGAAGCGGGAGATCTTGCTGATGTCGACCTTGGCCTTGTCACGCTTCATGCTGATCTTCACCTGCCGCTCCACATCCCGGATATGCTTTTTATTTCGCATATCAATGAAATCGACCACGATCAGGCCCCCCAGATCCCGCAACCTGAGCTGCCGGGCCAGTTCGGAGGCCGCTTCCATGTTGGCGAGAAAAATCGTCTCGTCAAAATCGGCGTTTTTCGAGGTGCGGCCGGAGTTGACATCGATGGCGACCAAGGCCTCGGTGGGATCGATCACTATCGAGCCTCCGGAAGGCAAGGCCACCTGCGGTTTGTAAATCGATTCGATCTGCTCTTCAATGTTGTACTGGTTGAAGATGGGCTTGGTGCCGCTATGCAGCCGCACCTTTACTTTCCGCTGCTTGGCCGGCAACAACTCGATAAAGGCGTTGACGTTGTTGAGCGACTCCTCGGTATCGACGGTGATCTCGCTGATTTCATGAAAGAAATGGTCTCGAAGGAAGCGGACAACCGTGTCCTGTTCCTCATAGACCAAGGCCGGTGCCTCCATGGTCTGGCCGCGCCGTTTAATCTCCTCCCAGAGTTCGAGCTGGGTGTTCAGGTCCTTTTCCAGAACCGCATGGGTGATCTCGGCGCTGGCGGTCCTGATAATATACCCTATGCCTTCGGGTATCTCAAACTCGCTCATGATCTCGCGCAGATTGGCCCGGCGCTCCTCGCCGACGATTTTCCGGGAAATGCCGGCGCTGTCGCTTCCGGGCATCAGCACCAGGCAACGTCCGGGAAGGGACAAGAAGGTGGTCATATTGGCCCCCTTGTTGCCGGTCACTTCCTTCACCACTTGAACCAGCACCTCCTGCCCTTTCTGCATCACCTCTTCAATCTTGAGCTTTTTCCACTGCTGCTGGGCAATCAAATTGCGGGTTCGCTCGTTGACATCCTGACGATAATATTCGGGATGGATCTCGTTGACCGGAAGGAAACCGTTGCGGCCGGTGCCAATATCGACAAAGGCGGCCTGCAGATTGGCCTCAATGGAGACAATACGACCCTTATAGATGTTGTTTTTGGTCGGCTCGCGATCAATGGTGGTGACATGGAAAGATTCGAGGCGGCCATCCTCCACCAGAGCGATACGGCACTCCTCCGGCTCCTCGGCATTGATCAGCAGCTTATAGCTCACCGCCTTGCTCGGGACCTCCGGCGTATCGTCCACCACCTGGTCGTCTTCGTCGTCATCCTCCAAATCAGAAATCAAATCTGCGGGAGCTGCCCCATCCCCACCCCCTTCGTCCTGGGCCAGAGGAGCTTCCCCCTGTTTGGAGCGTTTTTTCCCGCCCCTGCGAGATCGCCTTTTCTTTGTTGGAACTGGCTCTTGCGCTGAATCGGCGGCACCACCGTTTTCGACCACCGACACCTCATTCCCTTGGTCAGCTTCGTCGTCCCCTTGCGGATCGGGGACACCATCCGTGGGCACATCTTCCATGGACAAAGAGGCTTCCGTCGGTTTGGTCCGCTTTTTTCCACCCCGCCGGGACCGCCTTTTCTTGAGAGGAACTGGCTCTTCCGCCGGATCGGTGGCAACACCGTCTACAATCACCGGTGCCTCCTCTTGGGCGGCAGGTGCCACTGCCACCGGCAACTCGCCCGCTAGGGGAACGGTCTCCTGTACCTTTTCTCGCAAGGGCTTGCGGGAGGAAGGGGGAGGAGAAGCATTATCCTCTGACGCCCTTTCTTCAGCTTTTACCGGAACACCGGTGACTAGGGGCTCTGCCGGTACGGCTGGAGCTTCAGCAACAGCCTGGGGCACACTTTTCCACCAGGCGCCGGTTTTAGCCTTGCGCACGGGCAGCACTTTTTCTACTTTTTCGTTTTGATCATTTTCAGTCATTCGTATCCTTTGGGTAAATTCTTTTTTAGCAACTCAGCCTATGGGTGATCACTCTTCCAGCACCGGCGACAAAGCGCAAAAACGCCCGCGCCTTCACGATGCCAGGTGGTAATACCGATTGCTCCCGTGATCCTGCTGTTGCAAGATCCCGGAAAGCACCAACGGCTCAAGCAGTTGCTCAACTTTTTCCGGCCCACCGAGGTGGAATATCCGGTCTATATCAGCGGCGGTACTCGGTCGCCGCTGCACCATTTGTCTCACTTCGTCCATGACCCTGGACAGTGACGCCGAATCGGTCGTCATTGCCCTGTTGGAGGATTGCGCCTGCGCCTGTTGATCCGCCGGGGCAAACGGCAAGTCAACGGGCAGGTCTATTTTCTTGTGCAGGAGATGGGCGATTTCAGTCAGCCTGTCCCTGCTCAACGGTCGGGCAAAACTCTCCGCCGGAGGGCGCACAACCGTATTGAGTTGGATTCTGTCGATCCGCATCCGCCTGATAACCGTCATCAGGGCCTCGATATCTTCGGGCGCATCATTCATCTCCTGAACCAGAAGAATTTCCAGCCAAATTTTCCCCGCATACGCGTGGGAAAAAAGGGTCAGCCCCTGAATGACCTCATCCAGATCAAGGCCTTCGACCGGCCGGTCAACCTTGCGAAAACTCTCCCGCAGGGCGGCATCAAGCGAGGGAACAACAATATCCGCCGCCATGAGCGCTTGACGCACACCCTTCTCCATCAGAGTAGTGCCGTTGGTGAGAACAGCCAACGGTTTTTCGACTCTCCCTTTAATATGACGGAGAATATCACCAAGATCGCTGTGCAGGGTCGGTTCACCCTTGGCGGTCACCGTGAGCACATCGACATCACTCAACCGTTGGGCATCGGCACAATAACCATCAATTTCCTCAAGAATGCCCTGGGTGGAGGAATACACTCCGCGCCGGCTCACAGGGTTAACTGTCGGACCCACCTCGCAGTAGACGCAGTTGAGATTACAGATTTTTCTCGAAAAAAGGTCGATGCCGAGAGAACGGCCGAGTCGCCTGGAATTCACCGGGCCGAAGATACATTTCATACAGCGTTGCGAACGGTTGATGCTGCTGCGAAAAGCTCAAACAAAGAAATCTGGGGCAAGTTTTGGAAAATCAAGTCATTAGGTAACATTTCGACTGGCGTTACTTAAACTAATTTCCCCGGTGGCGCAAGGCAAATCTACGACTTTTCGCTTGACACAACCCATGTCGACACGTACATTCGACCCCATTGTCGATGATCAGCTGTGTCCCTTTTTTTTAGTCGCTCCAACCAGTTGAGGCGCCGTTCCACCGAATCCAAGGTGAACGTCGGCGTACCTTGACTCCTGTTTTCATATATTCCCGAAGGAGCCGATCGAGGTGAAGCCCACCATTCCAACCTCCCTGATCCTTGCACTGTGTTTTCTGTCGAGCATAGGCCTGCTTCTGTTTCCGCATCCGGCAAACGCTGTTTCAGTGGACGCCCGGCAATGGGAGATGACCGCCGACAAGTTGACCCGGCACGAAAACCCTCCCACTATCATAGCCGAGGGTAATGTCGTTCTGGAAAAAAAAGAACCAGTTTCCTCCGCCCCACCACCCAAATCCTCGGAATGGAGTGGCCTCCTAGAGGATGAGCCCTCCGGAAATACAGGCGCTGGTTCGGCAGCCAAACCGACGACCGAATTGAAAACCGTGACCACGATCAAGGCCGACTGGGTGTCCTACGACCTCACTCGCGGCCTGCTGACGGCCAAAGGCCATCTGCTCATCGATATTGGCACCGATCAATTAACAGCGGATTCCGGCAGCATCGACCTCGAAAAGAACACCGGTTCTTTTGAGAATTCCACCGTTATCCGGCAGCAAAAAGATATGCATTTCGAGGGCAAGGTCATCGAGAAAACCGGTGACCTCACCTACCATATTCAAGATGGCTGGGTCGTCACCTGCAAGCTTCAACCGGGAGAAACCGCGCCCTGGAGTTTTGCCGCCAGCGATGTCGAAATCACCGATGGCGGCTATGCCTACCTTGAGCATGCCACCTTCCGGATCAAGGATGTACCGGTGTTGTATATTCCCGTCATGCTGTTACCGGCAAAACGGCAGCGTCAGACCGGTTTTCTCTTTCCGTCCTTTTCGTTTTCCGATCGGGACGGCTTCAGCCTGGAAACACCCTTTTTCCTCAACCTCTCACCAAGCACCGACCTGACTCTCTATCCCCGTTACTATGCCAACCGAGGGACAATGGCCGGTGCCGAATACCGCTATGTGTTCGACGAGGAAAGCAAGGGCATGCTGATGGGTAACTATCTGGACGACAAATTGTCCAATCCTTCCGAGGTTGATTACTATCAGGACGGCCAATTCACCCATACCAATTCGGATCGTTACTGGATTCGTGGCAAGGCAGACCAAAATTTAGGGTCTTGGACCACCCGGCTGGACCTGGATATCGCCTCCGACCTCGATTACCTCAGGGAATTCAACACCGGATCCACCGGATTCAACGCCAGCCAGGATAAATTTGCCGAGGTGTTCGGCCGCGGGTTCATTGACAAAACCAACAAATATCGTGAGAACAGCCTGGTCACCCTGCGCTCCTGGCAAAACGGCACCGCGCTCCTGGGCGAGGCCTTGGCAGTCAACGACATTACCGAACAGATCTATACCAACGACAACCCTTCGCGCGCCTGGTCCCTGCCCTCTCTGACCTACTCGGGCCTGGTCCCCATCGCCGCCATCAGCGGCCCGGATTTCGCCTGGGATGCCAACTACACCAATTTCTGGCGGGACAAAGGGGTAAACGCCCAGCGGATTGATCTCATGCCGACGGTGACCGCCGGCATTCCCATGAGCCCCTATGTCGAGGCCAGCATCACCGGCGGCATTCGCAACACCTCCTACATGATCGACGACAACGGTGCCTCCGACTGGGAAGAAAACGATTCAGAGAACCGCTTCCTCTCTCTGCTCAATGGAGAAGTCGGCACCACCCTGATGCGCGACTATGCTTTCAGCATGGGCGAGGTCAACGCCTTGAGCCACACTCTGCGTCCTTTTGTCTCCTACGTCCACACCTCGATACCGGACCAGAAACTTCTCCCTCAGTTCGACACTGTCGATGAGCTTGACGAGGAAAACACCCTCTACTACGGCATCAATAATTTTTTCTCCATCTTTGGCGAACATAAAGGCCGGGAATTTGAACGCGAATATGCCTTCCTCAAGGCTAAACAAGGCTATGATTTGCGCAGCGAAGAAAACGACACCCCTTTGACCCCGGTTATTGTCGAAACCGGTTTCTACCCCCTCCAACAAATGCGGCTGAAATACACCACCAATATCGACATCTACGGCGACGGCGCTTTCCTCCATTCCATCGACGGCGATTATTACAGCGACAAGGGCGACAAAATCTCCCTGGACTACCGCTACAACGAGCTCACCGATGTCAATTCGGTTAGAGGCACCTTCTGGTATCTGCTGCCGTACAATTTTGCTGCCGGCTACAGCCTGGAACGGGCCATTGAACAGAGCGAGACCATCGAAGAAATCGCTCGTCTGCGGTTTAATCAGCCCTGCTGGTCGGTGGAACTCTCCTCCAATTCCACTCCCGGTGACCAGACTTTTATGATCACCTTTCGCCTTGCCAACATCGGCAACCCCCTGGGCTTTGACCTGCCCGGCAATTAAGACGGTGCCGCCTGGCCCGGATCATCGCCCCCACCCATGAACAGTATCGATGTTTTCAACGGTGACGCCGACGGCATTTGCTCCCTGCAGCAACTCCGCCTGTTGACGCCGCAACCGGCGGCACGACTGGTCACCGGCGTCAAACGGGACATTGCTCTCCTTGACCGGCTTGGGGATACTGAGGAAAACCGGATTACCGTGCTCGACATTTCGCTCGACCGGAATCGGACCGCGCTGGAACACTTGCTGACCCAGGGCAACCGCATTTTCTATGCCGATCACCATTACAGCGGCACCATCCCCACCTCCGAGGCGCTCGAGGCACACATCGACCCCTCACCTCTCGCTTGTACTTCCCTCATTGTCGACCGCCTGCTATCGGGCGCATATCGTCCCTGGGCTATCGCGGGGGCCTTTGGAGACAATCTGGACGAGGTGGCGCTCCAGTATGCGGACAGCATTGGTTTGGGTGATGGAAAAAAGCAAATCCTTAAGGAAATCGGGATGCTTCTCAACTACAACGGCTACGGGATGGTAGTGGAAGATCTGCTGATCCACCCCGCCGACCTATTCGTTGAGGTCCACCAGTTTACCGACCCCTTTGATTTTTATCGCGACTCCCCTCTGTTGACACAGCTTCGACAAGGGTACGAGGACGACATGAGCAAAGCGGCTAATCTTCTCCCGGACAGGACCTCTGCCGGCGGCCGCGTTTTCCTGCTACCGGAGGCTGCCTGGGCCAAGAGGGTTGTCGGTGTCTTTGCCAACCAGCTCTCCCGTGACCAGCCCGAGATGGCCCACGCTGCTTTGCTCACCAACCCCGACGGCAGCTTTCTGGTCAGCGTCCGTGCCCCCCTTGTAACCCGCCAGGGGGCCGACACGCTTTGCCGTCAATTCGCCACCGGCGGCGGCAGGGCAGCCGCGGCAGGCATCAACCATCTGCCCAAGCAGGAGCTGGAACCCTTCCTGATGGCTTTTGACCGCCATTTCAGTCCCTCATCACCCCCGACGGGGTGCCGATGAACACCTCTTTTCTTGCAAGGCAGCTGTTCGCTCTTTTTCCCTATCTTCTTGTCCATGGTTTGTTGCTCGGCCTCGTTCTCTTCCACCCCACTCCGGCGACGGCAGACCCCCTGGCGGCAGATCTCGTTCAGGATGGCCAGGCTATCGATCTCACGCAGGAAAAATATCGTCTGCTCTTTGCCGAACTCATCCAGAACCATCAGTTCACCCCTGATGAGCTGCAGTCTATTTTCCAGGGCCAGAGCATCAACCGGCAAGTCCTCGTGCACATGGATAAACAGTGGGAAGCGAAACCCTACTACCAGTATGCACCGCTGTTCCTCACCCCGGCCAACATCCGGGACGGCAAGGAAAAATTGCAGCAGCACAAGGCCCTGCTTGACCGGATCGAGGCGACCTTCGGAGTCGACCGGGAATTGGTGGTGGCGATCTGGGGCGTGGAGACCCGCTACGGGGTACGCCAGGGCAACTTTGATGTCCTCCAGACGCTCAACACCCTTTTCGACGCCTATCCCCGCCGATCCGATTTCTTCCGCACCCAGTTGATCGATTTCCTCCTCCTCTGTCGGGAAAACAGCATGGATCCCCACGGCGTCAAGGGCTCCTATGCGAGCGCCTTTGGCCAAACCCAGTTTATCCCTTCCTCCTTTCGGGGGTATGCGGTCAGCTTCGACGGCGACAACCGACGCGACGTCTGGAGCTCGGTCCCGGATGTGCTGGCCTCCATTGCCAATTATCTGAAGCACTTTCACTGGACCCTTGATGGACCGGTCTATGCCGAATTGGGCAATACACTCAACGACCCGCAACTGGTAGCGGCGGAGCAGAAGGGACGCAAAGAACGGATAGCTCTCGACCTGGTTCAACGGGCCCAGAACACCTCCCTGCCCCTGTCGCCGCAGAACAAACCAGTCACCATCATCGGCCTGGAACTCGCGCCCGGCGGCCCCCTGGTCAAACGTTATGTGGCCGGCTACCCCAATTTCCAGGCCATTACCGAATGGAATCATTCCAACCGTTATGCTATGGCCGTTACCGAACTGGCCGAGGCCTTTGGCCGCTGACGCCCCCATGATCTTGCCCTTCGCACTGAGGCCATGAGCGCCCGGGGCAACCGGATACGCCGCCTCATTGGGGTTTGGTTTATTCTGCTCCTGGCGTTCGTTAACCTTGCCTTCTCAACTCTTGCTGCCTCATCTTCCGAACTTTATTTTGAAGATGACATGGAACTGCAGCACCTCGCGGCAGCCCTGACCAGGAGCCTGGCCTATCTACTTAAAGTTCCCCCCAGCAGCCGCTATGCAATTGCAGGAGAGATGGTGCCGGTGCAGCGGTTGATCGACTCCGCCCGCCACCTGCAACAGCTTGTCCAATCCCCACCCTCCCCCCCAGAAGAGCTTAACCGGAGATTGAACAGGGATTACGATAGGTTACAGGTCAACAAGTCGCCGGAGGCAGCTGCCAAACGGATGCTGATCACCGGGTATTACCAACCGATTTTCCCCGGCAGCCTCACGCAACAGCCCCCCTACCTGTTTCCCCTCTACCGGATTCCGGATAACCTTCTAATCCGGCAGGAAGAGGGCAAGAAAAAGGTTCAGGGCCTCAAGGATAGAGGAAAAATCATCCCCTACTGGACGCGCCAGGAAATCGAGCAGGGGCAGCTTCTCCGCGGCCAGGAACTGGTCTGGCTTAAGGACCCCTTCGACGCTTTCGTCCTCCACGTCCAGGGATCGGGCATCATCCGGCTGGCCGACGGTTCCGTGCGCGGGGTCCATTACGCCGTCAATAACGGGCGCCACTACCGCAGTATCGGCAAATTTCTGGTCGATACCGGCCGGATGCAGTTGGCAGACGTTTCCATGGACAGCATCCGGCACTACATCGACCAGCATCCCGCCGAACGGGACCTGATTCTTCACCACAACGATTCGTTCATCTTCTTCCACTGGAGCCCGCCGGGGCCGGCAATCGGCAATTTGGGTCAGGAGTTGACGCCTGGCCGCTCCATCGCCGCCGATCAGCGGTGGTATCCTCCAGGCGCCCTAGTCTTTCTCGACAGCCGCCGACCGATCATGTTTGAGGGGCAGGTGGCAGAATGGAAGCAGATGCGGCGGTTGGTCACTGTTCAGGATACCGGTTCTGCCCTGACGGGTTCAGGACGGATTGATATTTTCTGGGGGACAGGAGAACAGGCGGGACAAGAAGCAGGGCAGATGAAAGAGGACGGGCAGGCTTACTTGCTGCTGCTGAAGGAGGGTATTCGGGACTAATCTGGTGCCAAAGCAGAAGGGAAATTGTAGGATGTGCCGGTTGTCCAAGCCTGTGAAATATATATCATGTCCCCCGAACTCGCCATGTCCTTCGAACTCGCCTGGTGGTGTAGCGAGCACTTTGGCGCTGGGAGAGGGGCCTCTTTTAATGCCAACGGTAACTGGAGCATTTGTGGAACATTTTCAAGGAGAAACATTGAATGGCAAAATACAAGCAAGGTACAGCACCCGCAGTAATTTTTATAAATGGGGAAGTCCTTTTTGCATTCCGAGACGGCAAGCTTGAACTCAAAGACGAGAAGATCCGCGAAAATGGTGGTGAACTTCACGACAAGTTGATCGCTGTCGGCGCCATTTGTGTCGAGGTAGGCCGTATTTGATCTCGGGTGATCAGCAATTTGCGCAAATTTAGGACTCGCAGAAAGGTAAAGGTTTACTGGAAGTATACGTAACAAAACCTGTTTTTTCTTTTTATATTAAGCTGTTGCTTGATGTTACTTTCGCTTTTAGTTCCTAATATGTCAAGTTTTTTCCGAGAGGGAGCCCCGCCAAGGGCCGGTTGCGAGAATGGGCCCC
>JBBQCO010000071.1:0-16771 GCA_038318785.1 Desulfobulbales bacterium
GTCTAAAATTTCCGGAGACTTGGGGCTGTGGTACGTATCTTTCAACCCAGCTTGGACTCCGGCGGCGAGAGCCTTGTCAATGCATTTGTAAATAGCCGGTCTGCTGATGCCGACATGGCGTTTGATGCTCATGATATCGGCGCCATTGGCGTAATGAAGCAGCACTTTGGCACGAATGACCTCTCGTGCCGGTGCCGTCATTGAGCCCGCAAGTTCGGTCAGCAATTTTTTACTATCATCAGAGAGCACCAGCGGAGCTCGCATTGTTTTTCGTGCCATAATCGCCTCCTTGTGTAATCTGGAGCAATCATGAGAAAAATATCATTATTTGTAAATGTATTTATAAAACGAACCACTAGCCTTATATACTCCACGTTGTCGTGGGCATAGAACTGGCCGTTGGGTGAACTGCCGTCATAGTATTCGAGCAGGATTTGCGCAGCTTGCGGCTCAATGTCGTTCACTTAAGCTTTTCCCAATGGTACTGTATCCCTCCTCGGGCGTCACCCCGGCGAAGGCCGGAATCCAGTCTTTTCAAACAGTTCTGGACCCCGGCCTTCGCCGGGGTGACCGCACTGGGCAGCAAAATTTTCCTTATGTTAATGACATTGTTTCTTAAACCTTAAGTTAATGACATTGACCGCTCTTTGACAAAACGGGGTCTCGATTGTACCGTGGTTGCCCATTAAAAATTCCCTGTAGAAGTGGCGATCAAATCAAAAATGATCGTCATGATGCACTCAATCTGCCACGGTTTCACCGTTGGGGGAGCTGACGGCGGAGTATGTTCCGTATGCGGAAGATGAAGCCATGCGCGACCTGACCCGTGGCAGGAAAGACGCGGTCAAGGCTTTTCAAAGATATTTGAACCGCAACTGTTCCAGAATGATTTGTATATTTATTTTAATATCGATACAATGAAAAAGTCTCATGATATCGGCATAGAACCCATCAACTTTAGCAAGCGAGTTCCGCCCGCCCCCTGACCCTCTTCTTCAGGGCAAGCGTTGACTGTCTCTTTACCCTAGCAGAGGGACCATGGACGACGACCGCACCCAGCAGATCACTCTCAGCGTGCCTCCTGGCACCCCTCCCCATGAAAAGCGCTCCCTTGGCAGCCATTTCGAATATCTATCCGCCAGCCTAAGCCATGTTGGTTGCGTGCGCACCTTGAACGAAGATGCTTGCCTGGAGTTGGTCGACCGGCAACTATGGGTGGTGGCCGACGGCATGGGAGGCCACATGGCCGGCGATGTGGCCAGCCGCACCGTGGTCGACTATGCCCGGGTCGTGCCCTTTGACCCGATTTTCAGCCTCTTTGTTGAGCAGGTTGAAAACCAGCTGATAGGCGCCCACAAAGCGCTGGTGGATGCAGGCAGGACCACCGGCAAGATCTCCGGCAGCACGGTGGTCGCCTTTCTTGCCCATGGCCGCCAGGGCCTGGTGATGTGGGCCGGCGACAGCCGCCTCTATCTTTTCCGTCAGGGCAATCTCTTCCAGGTCAGCCGAGACCACAGTTTTGTCGAGGAGTTGCTGGCCACGGGCGGGATCACGCCCGAGGAGGCCCGCTCGCATCCCAGGGCCAATGTGATTACTCGGGCCGTGGGCGCAGGCGAGGAACTGGTGCTCGATTTCGATACCTTTGAACTCCAGCATGGTGACCTGCTGCTGCTGTGCAGCGACGGCCTGTACAAGGAGTTGGAGGATCGGGAGATCGGCGCACTTATGACACATTCCGACTCCCCGGCACGGATAGCCCAGGACCTGATTGGGGCCTGTCTGGAACGGAGGGCCCGGGACAATGTCACAGTGGTGGTAGTACGGGTGGCCAGCCCGGCATCAACAACGGAGCACTTATGAACAGAGAACTGCGGGCTCTCTGTCAGGCCTATGCCAATGGCCAAATCAGCCGGCAGCTCTACCGGAAAATGCGCCGAGACCTGATCGATGAAATCATCAGGGCGGAAAAGAATCCGCCGCAACCGAAGACCGGATTCTTCGGGCAATAGTCGTGGCAGTCCCGACAAACAAAATGAGTTTACCGCCGGAAGAATGCAAGAGCACGCCTCCTTTGAGATAATCAACCAATGCAATCCACTACCCCACCAACACAGTACGGACGTTACCAGATTCTCGGCGAATTGGGGCGCGGCAACATGGGGGTGGTCTACAAGGCTCACGATCCTCAGATCCACCGCACTATTGCCCTGAAGGCGCTCCGCGAGGACCGGGTCACCTCCAGTGAATTTGTTCGGCGTTTTCTCAAAGAAGCGATGGCGGTCGGCCGACTGTCCCATCCAGGCATTGTCACCGTCTATGACGTGGGCCAGGACCATGGCACCGTCTATATAGCCATGGAATTTCTCCAGGGGACGCCGCTTGATGAGCTGATGGCCACCCGGCAGTTCACCCTGGCCGAGATCGTCAGTATTGGTATCCAAACGGCCCAAGCCCTGCAATATGCCCATCAGCACGGGATCATTCACCGGGACATCAAGCCGCCCAACATCATCTACAGTCCGGAAGGCGCCATCCGGGTCACTGATTTTGGCATTGCCCGGGTTGAGGATCCGGACGGTCAAACCATGACCCAGATTGGTGAGATCCTCGGCACCCCGCGCTATATGTCGCCGGAACAGGTCATGGGGCAGGAGCTGGATGGGCGCTCGGACCTGTACTCGCTGGGGGTGATCCTCTACCAGTTGACCACCGGCAAGCGCCCTTTCCATGGGGAGACGCTGGCGGCGATTTTCCGGTCCATCACCCAGGACACGCCGGAGCCACCGCACGTGCTCGAACCGATGCTACCAACTGCCCTGTCTGCGGCGATCATGCGACTGCTGGAAAAAGACCCGGCCAACCGCTTTGCCGACGGCAACGCACTGATTGCCGCCCTCAAAGAATGCCTGCCGGCCCCATCGACCGGCCCGGTGCCAACAGCTCCTCCTCCCCAGCCGCAGAAGAGCAGCGCCAAGGGGCTGATAGGGCTGGCTGCGGGTCTGCTCCTTATCGGTCTGGCTGGCGGTGGCTATTACGCCCTTCGCCCGCAACCCTCGGCCCCGCCCGAAATAACCACACCTTCTTCAGTGGAAAAACGGACGTTACCGACAGCCCAGACAGATGCACCTCCTTCCGGAGCGTCCTCCTTGCCAGCGGCCGATTCGGCAACGAAAAAAAGCCCGCCCGTAGGCCAGGAGACGCAGCAGTCAACAACAGCGCATGCAGCCAAGGCCGAAGCTTCCCCCGCAAATGGACCAGCCCGGACCCCGGTATCCATTCAACCCCTCTTCGATCCAAGCGAGCTGATTCGTCAAGGCACATCTTTATCAGCTATTATTAGCGAGATACCCAAGAAAGAAATGGTGCTAAAGAGCGCTCTTGACCTCGTCAAAGTATCACCACGCTATCAGGAAGATCTGACAATAGCTGAAAACACCTACAACAACGCCCGCGAAAACCGGGAAAAGCGACTTGATTTGTATTTGAATGAGATGCAGAACCTGAGCCAGGACTTTTCCGCAGAACAAATTATCAATGCCATGGAGGTGAGCACAGAGCGTTTATCCGAACGGCAGAAAATCTCCCTGGAGCTGGCAAAAGAGCACTTGAAGAGGCTTCGGAATGGTGATAAACTTGACAAAGAAATAATATTAATAGATTTTTCTCAGCGTTTTGAAAGTTTTGTTGACTGAAAAATACAAGCAACTCGTTTCAACCATTCCCCTGCAAGGAGCGCCATGAGATCAACCCTGCAAAAAATAATCGCACTGTTTATCGCCCTCTGTTTCTTATCAGGTTGCGCCACCAAAGGAAGCGATCCCAACACATCAACCACCGATGACGCAACCCGGACCAAGACTGAGGGCACCGCACTCGGCGCTGTTTTAGGGGGACTGGTCGGTGCGGCGGCCGGCGCGGCCCTCGATTCCAACAACCGGGGTAGGGGTGCGCTCATCGGCGCCGGTATTGGCGCGGTGGGCGGTGGAGCGGCAGGGTATGTATACGGCTCGAATGCCGCCGAACGCAAACAACAGTACGCCAACGAGGAGGATCGGCTCGACGGCGAAATCAATGTAGTTAAGAAATATAACACCGACCTGCAACAGCAGAATACGGCTTTGGCGAGTGATATCAGCGATCTGAAAGAAAGGATCAAACTGCTGCAATCGAAGAAAAAATCGCTGAAAGACAAAGCCTATCTCACCGCTGAAGAGCAGAAATACGTCAAAGGCACCCTGGAAAAAAATAACAAGGATTTAGCGCACTACAACCAGGAGCTCACTTCCCTCACTCAATACAAACAGGAACAGGATAGCAAGGGCGGCAAATCAGCAACGCAGGTCGCCAGTCTTGAACAGGAAATCACCCTGCTCCGCAACCAAATCAATACCCTGGACAGTAACAACAAACAGATGGCCAAACTTGCCGATAATCTCACGATTAAGAAATAGCTATGAACGCCAAGGTTCTCTGGACAGGGATGTTCTTTCTCGCCCTTACCGCAGGTTGCGGGCCGGTTTCCGATGACCCCCGCCAGGGCGGGTTGGCTGGGTATTGGCACGGCACCTCTTCAGGAAAATACGAGGAGCGGCAACAGCAGCGGCGGCAGCAGCTCGATCAGGAGCAGCAGACCAACCAACAGCTCTACCAGCAATCATTGGCGCTGAAGAGTGAACGGGAGCTCCAGGACCAGAAGCTTGCCCAAGAACAGAAGCAGGTGGTGTCGCTGGAGAAAAAGCTGAACACCCTCAAGGCCAATGTCAGCAAACTGCGTCTGCAGTCCGAAAAGCAGAAGAAGGAGGCCGCTTCCCTGCTGGAGCAGATTCAGCAGACCCATCAACGGATTGAACAGCAGAAGACCGCCATCGCCGAACTTGACCGCAAGGGAGGCAGCGGATCGGATCCCGATCAGGCCCAGATTCTGGAGCTTGAGCGGGATCGATTGGCTGACGAGTACCGGAAACTGAACAAGTATTATCAGGCCCTCTCGAATGCCATCCACTGAGCGTGTTTGGACCTCGCGAATAAGGGCTTTTTTCCGGTTTTGCCGCCCTGCGACTGACGCTGCTGCCTCTTGCGGTCCGGTGTGCAAGTCGGCATGGTTACTGTTGATGCTGGTGTTCTCGGTCTGTGGCTGGACGATTGACGCAGTCTGTTCGCAGCCCCCTCCCCTTGCCGAGATCCGCTCGCTCATTGTCCAGAAGGCACTCAGCCCGCCATCGGAACAGTTGTTGTCCCAGCTGAGCATGGACCAGCTGAACGAACGGCTGCACGCGCTCGATTCCCACGCCCGCTACCTGCCGCCCGTTGCTGTTCCCCAACCCGCCATCTCATCCCCGCGGATTGGGCTGAATATCTTTGCCTACAAGGCCCGGATATGGGCCACCCCCGAACCGGGCGGCCCAGCCAGCCTGCAAGGAGTTCCCGAGATCGGGGAACTGCGGGAGGTGAACGGCACCCCGGTTGCCGGAGATGTTGAGCAAACCTCGGCCCTGGTCGACAAGGCGATCCAAGAGGGCAAGGTGATTGTCCGCATCAGCGACGGCAAGGAGAAGCGCTACACTCTCCTTCCATCTACCGCTAAAATCGGCTCTACCACCACCCGCGAGGCAGGCAACGCCACCTTTATCCAGATCTCCGATTTCGTCTCGCACGAGACCGCTCCTTTTTTCGCCAGCCTCTACACGACGCTCCACCGAACCGGTGCGACCCTGATCCTCGACCTGCGCGGCTGTGCAGGCGGCGATCTGTTTGAAGCCCTGGAGATTGCGGGCCTGTTTGTCCCTGCAGGTTTCCCCCTGATCTCCACCTATGACCGTACGGGTAAGATCCATGCCTACAGTTCCCCGGCCGGGACTAAACTGCCGCGACCGAGCGGCATCCTGATAGATAGCCGCACGGCCAGCGCCGCCGAAGTGCTGGCCGGCATTTTCAAGAGTTACACCCTTGCCCCCCTGGTGGGCGAGCGCACCTACGGCAAGTGTGAATCCCAGACCGTGTTCAAGCTTTCCGACGGCGGCGAACTGTGGCTGACCACTCTGGCAATTCATTTTGCCGATAACTCCACCTGCACGCAGGTGGGGGTGCAGCCGGATATCCCCTACCCGGATATCTCAATAGCCAAGGTAGCCGCGATCAAAGAGCGGCTGACCGTCGCACAACGGAAGTAGGAAAAAATTTCTGAGCAAGGAGCTTTGACCAGTAGCGCAGCCCCTCCTGCCGCAAATGAACACCAGGCACCGACTGATGATTGACTGGCCTTACTGAGGATGGATCCATGGACAATTTTTCCCAAAAAGACGACATGACCCGCATCGGCGGCTTTATCCGCCCGTCCTCCCAGGAGGGGGGGCGTACGCCCGATGCCGTTACCCAGCCCCCGGAACCGTCGTTTTCACCCCCTGCCCCGCCTCAGGGCCCGGCTTTTCCACCCATGGAACAGGGTTCTGCGTTTGTACCTCCGGATCCGAGGCCCTCATTTGTACCGCCGAGTTCAGAGCCGTCGTTTCCCTCAGCTCCCCCCTCTTTTCAAGCTCAGAATCTTTCGTTTTCCGCACCGAATCCGCCATCTTCACCGCAGGGTTCGTCGCTCCCCTCTCCTGAATACCAGACCTATTCGGCACCGCAGGATGATATGTGGTTTGAGGTCGAGCAGGCCGACCCGGCCAATGTCCATCCGCTACGCGAAGGCCAGCTGGTCACGGTCGGCCGGGATTCCAGCCAAGATATCGTCATTATCGACAAAACTCTGAGCCGCAACCACTTGATCCTGCAACGAAGCGGCGACCGGATCGCGGTGCAGGTCCTGGGGCTCAACGGTCTGGTTTATGCCGACCAGGTGCATAAATCAACCAACCTGGAGATGGTCGTCCCCTGTTCGCTGACCATCGGCAACGTGACCTGCCGGATCAGGAAAAAGATCGATAACGATGCGACCATTCTCATGAGCGATCCGGCCGCCATTGCCCGACATCTGCCCGGAGCGGCCGTCCCGCCGCCGGAACGGCCTTCGTCGTCGCGTTCCACCCCACCGGTCTGGCCGCCGTCCGAGAACCAGGGACCTTTTGGACAGCCGCCAGCACACGAGCAACCCTTTTTTACCGCTGACCCGCCGAACGCACCCGTCTTTCCCACCGGGCAGGCGGAGACGCGGTTTCCCAGCTCGCCGCCGGTACAGCCCGCCTATGAGTTCCGTCAACCTGCTTTTCCCGGCCAGGGTGGGGACAGGCCCTTCGACGGTGCCGTATCCGCGCCGGATCAAGGGAGAAAAGGACCGCTGAACACAAAGCTGCTACTGTACAGCGGCCTGGGGTTGGGGCTGCTTCTCGCAGTGGGCGTCGGCCTCTCTTTCTGGCTGCGCAGCCCCGCGCCGCTCCCGGTAGACGCGAGCCGACAGACTCCGCCAGCCGCAACATCCCAAGCACCGCCGATCACTCCGCCGCCCCCGGCAAAGGTGGAGGAACCGCAGGCGCCGACCAGCAGCCTCCATAGCCATTATCTCAGCAAGGCTAAAAGCTATCTGACTGAAGGCAAACCCCTGGATGCCTGCGATTATTTGAAAGATATCCCATCAACCTCGCCCCTCAGAAGCGAGGCGGATGCACTGGCCAAACAGATTCCCGGGTGCACTCTCTGATGCCGGACTGTGGGCAATTCGAGGTCATCGGCGGCCCCATGGACGGGCTCCGCTGCTGTCTCACCGGAGCGGGCACCGCCGGGAGAAAGGTGGGCAATGCCCTTTCCCTGGCACTTGACGACCAGGTCTCCGGCCGGCATCTTGAGATCGTCCGGGAAGGGCATGATTGGTGTGTGCGCGACCTCGGCAGCACCAACGGCACCTATCTGGCCAGCCAACGGTTTAGCCCTGGGCAGAGCTATCCGCTGAAAAACGGTGACATCCTCCTCCTGGGGTCAACGGTACTGCTCTTTAGCGTGGCGAAAGAAGAGGGAGCGCCTCTGGCCTTCAGCGGCTTGAATTTCGAGGATCCGCGGAACCGCTACAGCATGACCGCAGAACTGGCTCAGGTCTGGGAACAGCTCTTCAGCGCCTTGGCCGATGAGGCGACGCCGAACCGGTTGTACTGCGATGTGGACCGTTTTTTCCTCACCCTGATGACCCTGATCCGAGGCGGAAGCGGCGTGGTCTACGATTGCGAACGCCGGGCAGCCGCGCCGGACCGGTATCGGATCCTGGCCAAATGGCTGCAGGATGTCCCGGTCGAGCGTGCCTTCCGGGGTGATCCCGGTACCCTGATTGTTGCCCCCCGTCTCTGGCGCCTGCTCGACTTAGCCGGTGAAGAGCGGCAGGAGGTCATCGGCATCAAGGAGAGCTTGGCGGCTCTGATCAAGGAAGGGGGGAGTTTGGCGGCCCGCCATATCGACAGGGACCCCCTTTTCCTCGAGACCTATCGGGCGGCGGTGCAGCAAAACACCACCGATGCCGCCGTTATCGAGGCCTTCCGCGGCACACGACCCGATCAGGTCCAGGTCCCGCCGCCGGCTGCCTCCTTGACATCACCGCCAACTGAGGGACGACCGACCCTGCTCAGACCGGAGGCCGCACTGCCGCTGCAGCCCGCCTCCGGATGCGAGGAAATCTGGAAAACCTTTGGCCAGCGGCTGGAAGTGCTGGTCACCGGTTTCCTGGCCGATGCCGTGAATCCGGTAGCCAGCCGCCAGGAGGTCCGCCCGCCCGGACTCGAACGGAGCTTGAGCGAGGCTCTCGCGTCGCCGCAGGAGCTGAAACACCACCTTGACGCTCTGTACAACCTCCTGGTGGTCATTCTGGCCTCGCAGCGGGACGGCTACAAGGCTTTTGGCGAACATCTCCAGCTCACCCTGGAACATGCGGCAGCGGAGATGAAGGATAACCGGGGGCTCGGCCTGCCGATCGGCAAAAAAGGCATCGCTGCCGATGAATGGACCGTCAAGATGAAGACTCTGCTCGGCCGTCTGGAAAGCGAGGGAGTCAGCGAAACCATTATTCGGGACATCATCAGGAAAAAGATACAACAATTAGCAGTCTAGCCTTCAGTGCGCATCGCTTGGCATGCGTTAGTATCGATCAAAGGAGGATCAGGATGAAGAAAAAAATTCTTGGTATCGGCGTGCTGCTTGTGCTTGCACTCTCTGGATGCGCGGGTGGCCCGAAACAGACCGACGTTACCCTGCAGCTCAAGGCGGACGAATCGATCAACAACGGCATTCTCCTGCCAATCGACGTGGTGGCCGTGGAGGAGAACAAGGCGGCCTCGATCCTGAGCATCTCGCCGGACGAATGGTTCGGTAGTGACCTGCGCGAGCGGCTCCCGCCGGAAGAGATTCAGAAGTTGGCGATCAAGGACGGCGGAGTGAGGACGATAACCGTGAAGGTGCACAAGGAGACCGGCAAGATCATCATCTATGCCGATTATGAGAGCACCAACCAGCGCGAGCAGCAGCAGCTGGTGATTGACTCGAAAAAAGAGTCCTTCAACGATAGCTACTTGATCAAAGTCAAGAAAAACCTCCTGGAGCTGGCGCCGTGATCAACGAAATCGAAGCCGAATCAGCCGCCGTTCACTGGTATGAGGGGATGCTGCTGCAGCCCCACCATTTCCAGACCCAGCGCCGCCGATCCTCCATGCTCGAACGCGAACAGCTGATGTATCTCACTGCCCACTGGTGGGGCATTGCGGCGCTGCAGATCAATCCGACGGCGCTTGTCGGTTTTCGGATCAAGGTGGATCAGGCGGTCCTGCGCCTCAAGGACGGGACCTGGCTCAACATCCCCAATAACGCCTATGCCGAGGAGTGTTCGTTTGCCGACTTGACCAGTCAGCTGGATGAACCGCTGGCGGTCTGGTTCGCAGTCAAGCGGGCTGAGCCGAACCGGCCCTTGGTCCACGAGCTCGACGAGCCCAACAAAGGGATTCCGCGCCCCTGCGTGCTCAAGGAGAATAGCATTGTCGACGAGAACAGCGGCGAGAACGGTCAGGTGATCCAGTCGCGGCTGTGGAATGTGCAGATCACCTTCGGAGCCGCACCCGGCGATCAGTTCGAGGCCGTCAAGGTGGGGGAGCTGGTCTGGTCTTCCGACAAACAGCCGGTTTTTCATGCCGCCTATATCCCGCCGCTGCTGAACCTCGGGGCCTCTATTTATCTCCGGGAACGGGTGAAGAACGTGGTCGTCAAGATCCGCAATCAGGCTACTTTCCTTCAGGGTGAACTGGTCTCCAAACGCATCTCTTTGACCAGCGACCCGCTCCGGGTGCTGGGCAACCTGACCCGGCTGAAGGTTATGGCCAGCTACAGCCTGGTGCTGCAGCAGCTCTTGAACGTCCACCAGACCCACCCTTATGCCCTCTACCTGGAACTGGTGCGCATGCTCGGTGACCTGATCGTGCTCTACCCCGAAACCCCGCTGGAGGCACCGGCCTACGACCATGACAACCTCTATCCGGTGATGGAGACGGTGCTCAGGTTGATCGAGCGGATGGTCGAAGGCGGCGTGGTGGTCGATTACATCCACCGCCGTTTCGAGGTCGACGGCGAGCGCCGTTTCTGCCGCATCGACAAGGAATGGCTCGACCCGCAACCCAATGTCCAGGTGATCGCTTATCTCTGCATGAACACCGAAATGTCCGAAGCCAATGTCGATGCCATGCTCAGCGACTACCGGGTCAAAATCGGCCCGCACTCGCGCATCGACGAGATGCTGATCGCCCGGACCCGAGGGCTGAACTGCCAGCGCTTGCGGCGCATCCCTTCCGGCCTGCCCGACCGGAGCGGTCTCCACTATTTTCAGGTCGACCTTTCCCGGCAATCCGATTTTTGGCAGGATCTGTTACGCGACCTGCTGCTCGTGATCCACGGCATCCCGGTCGAGGTGACCTCTGATATCAGCCTCTATGTGCATGTTGTTAAAGGAGAACGGTAATGTCCAGCCCCTTGCGAACCGCTGTCAAGCCGATGATCGACTTTCTCCTCGGTTTCCGCTACCGCCTGGAAACAGGCGCGGAGATCGATCTCTACGGTTTGCGCAAGGATCTCCTCAACACCCTGCAGATAGTCGACACCAATGTGCTTCAATCGCCGACGCTGCATGCCAGGGCCGAAACCATCCGCTATCTGCTGGTGGGGTTGGCCGATGAAGTGCTTCTTTCCTCCACCTGGAGCAGGGCCAAGGAATGGCGGGAAAAACTGCTGGAGATGGAGCTGTTCAGGACCAGCGTCGCCGGCGAGCGTTTTTTTGACCTGCTGGAGCGGGACGGCTACCGCGACCCCGAACTGGTTGAATTTTTCTACATCTGTCTGGCGCTCGGCTTTCGCGGCAAGTTCCGCAGCCGCGACAACGAACTTATCGACATCAAGCAGCGGGTGTATGCGGTCTCGCCTGCGCGGCTGCCCGACGATGAACGGGTTCTTACCCCCGGCGCCGACTGGGCCTTTACCGGCGGTGACAAGGTCATGCCCCGGATCTTCGGCATCTCCACTGTGGTTACGGTCTTGGTGGTGGCCACCATCGGCTATTTCATCGCCAGCCAGTGGCTCTGGTCATCCATTGCCGAAACCATCCATGCCATTGCCCGTACGCTGTAATAACCGCAACCCGTGTAAGGATACCCAAGGCTTATGCTCAGCGTTTTCCTGGACTTGATCAAATCGAAGGTCTTTCTCGCCATCATCGGCACCCTGGCTGCGGTAGCGGCTGCGGTCCTGCTCTTCCTCGTCTGGAAAACCATGGGGTTGCGCTTCTTCTTGCTCGGCCTTGGCGGTCTGCTGCTCTGTATCATGTTGATCGTGGCCATCGTCTTGTTGTGGAAACTCTTGGAACGGCGGCGGGGCGACCGAATGGAGCAGGCCCTGGGGCAGGATGGAGCGGCCCGTGAACAGCAGCGCCAGCAGGCCAAAGTGGCGGTGCAGGGGATCAAGGACCGCTGGGCCGAGGCCATGCTCACCCTCAAGGCGACCAAGGTGCGGATTTACGACCTGCCCTGGGTGCTGCTGATCGGCGAGCCGCAATCCGGTAAAACCACCACCCTGCGCGAATCCGGATTGGATTTTCCCTTGGGCAAAGATTCCCTCTCCGGGGCCGGCGGCACGGTCAACTGTGACTGGTGGTTCACCAACGAAGCGGTGATTCTCGACACGGCCGGCCGGTTCACCATGCCGGTCGATACCGCCCCGGACCGCGAGGAATGGCTGTCCTTTCTCAAACTGCTCGCCACCCATCGGCCGCGCTGCCCGATCAACGGCGTCATCGTCACCATCCCCGCCACCTCTCTGCTTCAGGACTCGCCGGAAACCCTAAAAGCCAAAGCGTTGACTATCCGGGATAAATTGCAGGAGCTGGTCTCGACCCTGGGCATCGAGTTTCCGGTCAACATCATGGTCTCCAAGCTTGACCTGGTCTACGGGTTCGCCGAATTCTGCGCCTCGCTCTCGGCCGAGGAGCGCAAGCAGGCCCTGGGTTGGAATCGCCGGAACATGACCCCCGAGGCCTTCAACCAGGAGGAGTACACCTCCTTTTTTGCTGCCCTGGTCGACCGCCTTGACAGCTGGGCCAAACGGCGGCTGCGGGAGCTCAATCCGGGTCCGGAGGCGGACCGCGTTTATGCCTTTCCCGGCGAATTCAACCGCTTGCAGGATGCCCTGGCCAGCTACCTCAGCCTCATCTTCCGGCCGGACCGCTACCATGTCTCCCTGCTCTTCCGTGGCTGCTCCTTCAGCAGTGGACTGCAGGAGGGGCGATCGATCGCCCGCGCCCTTTTGGAAGGGGCGGAGGCTGGGGATAAAGCGATGCTGGCCGAATTCGCCAAATCCTTTGTCCAGTCCCGCGCCTACTTCATCAATGCCTTTTACACCAGGGTATTCAAGGAACGCTGGCTGGTCCGTAGGGCCGGCGGCGTGACCAAGAGGGAACTTATCCTCCGCCTGGCTGCGGCCGGGTTTGCCCTGCTCTTTCTGGCCGGTGCCGGCATCCTGCTCGCTTCCGGGTACCGGACCCTGGCCACCAAGGTTAAGCCGCTGGAAACCCAGGCGCTCAAAGCCCAGGCGCTCCTCACCGGCACGCCCGGCCAGGAGATCCCGGCTTCGGAAATTACCCGCGCCATCACCACCCTGGAAGCAGGCAGGCAGGACCTGATCAGTCACGGGGCACGGTTGTTCCTGCGCGCCAGCCACAACATGTTGGTGGAAGATCTCGGCCGGATTGAAGATGCCCTGGTCGAGCGGAGGCTGCTCGACCGTCTAGTGGCCGCAGCCGGTCGGCAATACGGCGAGGACAAGCCCATCACCACCCTGGAGGAAAAACAGCGGTTGTCCAGGCTGCTCCTGCAGTGTCTCGACCTCTATGCCGGTAAGCCGGTGACTCTACAATCGCTCTCCACGCTCTTCGACGCCATCGCCTGGAAATCCCCAACAGGGCTCGACATCGACCGACCCGAGGCGGAACGAATCATCCAGGGATATCCCTATGCCAAGGGCACGGCCAAGGTGGCCCGGCAGCTCCAGGGCGGCGAACTGTATCTCCGCCAGATGCTCGGCCATCTCCAGCGGTTCTGGGCCTCTTTCTATGCCCTGCAGTGGCAGGAGCAGAAGAAACGCCTGGTGGCCATCAACACCGGTTACACAGCCCTGCTCGCCTTTCAACCTTCCGCTGCGGTCGATCGGGGCGAACAGGTCGAACAGCCCTTTGGCCAGCTGGCCGAGGCCTTTCTCCAGGCCATCGCCGCACTTGACCCAAAGGGTTCCGGCAAGGTGGCGGTATGGACCGAAGGGTTGCAGGAGCAATGCAGAGCCGAATACCTGATCCTCCATGACAAGTTCGCCGAGACCAGCCAAACCGAGATCAAGCCGATGACTGGGACCGTTGATCGGCATGCCCAGGTCTGCGCGCAGCTCAAAAGCGGCATCGGCAGCGAATGGACAACGGCCCTGGAGCAGAACGGCCATATCCTGGCCATGGACGGCACCCTCAACCCGGAGATGTTCCAGGTCCGGGACGGGGTGGTCAAGGAGGCCGCCTTTGGCCCCCTTCTGACCCTTGAACTCAAGGAACGGCTGAAGGCGGAAAGCGAGAATCCCTTGCCCCTGCTCGATGCCATGAGCCAGACCTGGCAGACTGCGCGCAGCGAGCGACTCAAAGACATCGGCGTGAGTCTGGACAAAGTCGAGCACAGGGGCTGGCAGAAGAAGGAATTCATGGCGCTGAGCAGCGACCTGACCGGCAGCGTTGTCTTGCAGGCTCATCAGGAGGCGGCCCTGGCGGCCGTGCAGGTAGTTCTGCCCCAGGAGGCTCTGGCTCTTTCGGCCGGCAGCGGCACCGATATCCCCAAACCTCTGCGCGCCTCCTGGCTGGCACCGCGTTTTGGTGTGCTGCAGAAGGTGAGTGATTGGCTCCAGTCACGGCATCCCGGCAGCCCGGGACTGACCCGGGTACGTTCGGCCATTGCCGGGCTGATGGGCACGGCCTGGGGTAACTGCGTCAAATTCTGGGGCGAGCGGCTGAACACCATCGATATCGCCGGTAGCATCCTCCGAACCAGCAGCTGGTCCGCTTTCCGCAAGGAGGCCCTGAATCGGCGCAGCCTGTTCATTGATCGCAGCGTCTGGCCGCTCAACGCCTTTTTCGAACACATGGCCCACAAGGATGTGGCGGAAATCAAAACTCTGATGGACCTTCAGGGCGGCAGCCAGCTGATTGGGACGGATCTCCAGCCGGTTGCGCAGCGGGTCGAAAATACCGCCGCGCTCTATTCCCCGGCCAAGTATTTGCCTCACCTGGAAGAGGCCCAGCGGAGCTTTAACAACGTGCTTGAAAACCTGACTGACGATGCCCGAGTTTCCTGGCAGATGGTCAAGGCCGGTAAGCCCGGCGACAATGTCAGCCTGGACAAGTTCAAGGTGCTGAGCGATTTCTACCAGCGGGTCAGTGGCGACCCGGCGGGTCGGGGCGAGCCATTGGCCATGCAGCTGGCCAAAATTGACGCCCATGGCGCCAGTCTGCTGCAGAAAGGCTTTTCCGCCGAATCCGGCAAGGAATGGGGCGGGTTTGTCGGCGCCTGGCGGGCGCGGCTGGGCGATAAGTATCCCTTTGGCCGACGGGACGGCTGGATCGGCGGCGACACCGTGGCCAATGAAATCCGCAAGCTGATCATCACCACCCAAACCAAGAACGATCTCCACGATTTCTTTTTTGCCCAGGAAAAGGGGCTGGAAGCTTTTATTAAAAAATACAACCTAATGGCCAACGATCCGGTGAGCCCTGAGCCGACCATCCAACTCGACCGGGCAGGCCGGGCCTTTCTCGAACACTGCCTGGCCTGGCGTGAATTCCTCTTTGACGACAGCCGGCAGCCGCGCAAGCACCAGCTGAAAATCACCCTGGATGACCAGCAGGGCCAGGACAGCCGGAATGCGGAGAAATATTTCACCCAGCTGCTGATCTCGGGGCTGGAGGCCGACAAGGACAAGGCCATCCGCCTGCGGTTCAGCGGCCAGCGGTTCAAGAGCGCCTCGGTGATCTGGGAGTTCAGCTTGAATTCCGAGATCTACCTGGAGGCCAAGAACGAGGAAACCGGCCTGACCACGGCCATCCGCCTCAGCGGCGGCGGTCTCGCCTTTCCGGCTTATGTGGCCTGGGAGGGTCGCCGGAAACAGGCCGGACCCTCGGCGGACCTGCGGCTGAACATGCTCTTTCCCAAGACGGGCGGGACACCGGGCGAGGCAGCCTATGTGGTGCCGATCAGCGTCAACTGGGACCAGAAGCTGCCGGAACCCATTTCCTGGCCGGGCCGCTGATTTCGGCGCCACGGGTCATTGGAGAATAACGAGGCGATGCTGACCCGACTGAAAAACCTGTTCTCCGGACCCCAGGCGTGGCCGGTGGAGACCTTCGGCAAACTGCCCTGCTACCAGGACTACATCAGCCTGGTGACGACCAACGCTTCAGTCCATTGGCGCGACTGGCTGCTTGCACAGTTCCGGGGGAACACAGTGCCTCCCGAGGGGTTATGGCCGTTCGTCTTTCAGCACCGGAAGAACGGCATGCTGGTGGTCGGCCTCATCCAGGCCAGTTCCGACGGGTTGCGGGAGTTTCCGTTTTCTCTATTTGTCGCCTGCGACACAAAGATGCTCTCTTTTCCGGCTGGGCTGACTGCGATCTGGGGAGAACTGAAGGCGCTCCACTGGCAGTTGCTCGCGGCCCCGGACATTCAGGGGGTGTACGGACGTTGTGCCGGCAGAAAGGTGGCCCTAGACCCGGAGCAGTCCGGCGGCAGCGGAGAGCAAGGACAAAAAGGGCTTCTTCTCCAGCCTGGTTCCTGGCCGCGACTGTTGATCGCCGCTCCCGGAAATGTCGGCACCCTGCATCTGGTGTGGCATGGTGGCATGGCACAAGAAGAATTTGAACGGAACTGGCAGGGGCTACGACCTCAACAACCATGATCGAGGGCAAGGAGAACGTGAACAGCAAAGAACTGATCAAACAAGGCAAACTGCAGGAGGCCCGGGCCGAGCTGGTGGCTGCGTTGAAGCATCACCCCGGTGATATTGCTGCCCGGACTCTGCTGTTTCAGGTCCTGCTCTTTTCCGGTGAATGGGACAAGGCCCGGCAGCATCTGGAGGTGCTGGGTAATCTTGCCAGCGACAAGGGGCCAGCGGTGATGCAGTACCTGAGCCTGCTCCACTGCGAACAGGAACGGCTGCAGGTGCTCAACTTTCAAGCCCCGCCCTCGTATCTGCCGGGGACTCCCGACTATTTCCAGGCGGTCTACCCCTGCTTCCTGCC
>JBBQCO010000072.1:0-16005 GCA_038318785.1 Desulfobulbales bacterium
GCAGATGAGTTGGCCCTTTTCGTGGCGATGAATCGACTCGTTTTCGATATCTGCAGCCACCAGGAAGGTGTTGCGGAAGACCATGGGCACCCCGTCGGCCAAATCGTACTTATCCCAGGAAACCAGGGTTTCGCGCAGCACCCTGTTACCCATGGAATGGGCGAGGACATTGATTCGCTTGAGGCAGGGATCGGTATCCGGATCGTTGAGATCGGATTCACGCTACTCAAGAAAGCGGCACAGGGCGCGGGCAAAGGACGAGGCGCTGCTGTCCGCCGCCTTCTGATCGTCCCAGTAATCCTTGACAATGCCCAGATCGTTATCGCAGGGCCAGATCACGGGGATGACCAGCACCTCTTTATCCGATTTTCCGTTGCACAACTGCTGGAATTCAGTGGCCCCCTTGAACACATCAGCAGGCAGATTGGAATAGCCGTGAATATAGAGCAGCAGTTGCCGATAGGAAGATTGCTTGAGCTCCGACATAAATTTGAGGCCGCCGACCTCGGTGTTGGTGCCGTCCTCCTCCTGCCGGCAGAAGAACACCGAGTTGCTGGGGGCGTTGTTGCGCAGATCAAAATCAAAAACCCGGCCGGCTCTGCTCTGAATGGACTGTTTGGGAAATCGGTTGGTGATAAACAGCATGGCTCGCTCCTTGTGGGTTGAGGTAATAGACTCTCCTGTACACGGGAGAAGTGTATTTTTCAAGTTCCTTCGCCTCGACGCGACAGGGGCCCTTTCCGTTGCTTTGCGACTGGCACCCTTTCCGCACGCTCAAGCCTCCGCAGATTGCCACAATCGCACCTCAGCCTCACGGCGGCGCTTCAACCCAGCCAATTCCCGGCCACCGGCCTTGGTCCAGCGCAGAAACTGGGCGGGCGCCTGGTCAAGGGCTCCTTGGTTGACCAGCTTGAGCAGGGTTGATCGCTCCAGGGCACCAACGCCGACATTGTAGGCAAAGCTGACTAGGGCACAAAATTTGGCGTCGCTGACCGCTACTTTGAGCAGCTTCTCGACACCAGCGGCGAAGCGGCGAATATCGTCGGTCAGCAGCACCTCGGCCTCGGCCTTGGTGATGCCGCTTGGGTAGATGAAACGGGCTTGTTGTTTGTTCTCCGCGCCCTTGACCTGCTTGCCGCGCGGGTCAAGCACCACATGTCCCCAGCCGATGGTCCAATAGCCGGCTGGGCAGAGATAGGGGTCCAGATTGACGGTTGCAGGATCGCCGTCCAGGATGCCCTCGAACGACTTGATCAACTCCACTGCCCGGCTGAGATCTCGTGTCATTGCGCTCACCATGAAGAGTGAATTTTTCTTGCCCTACCCTGGACAACAGGGAGAGAGGTGCCGCCTGCACAGTTTTGTGCATAAGGCTGAGCATATCGTTCAACTATCCGCCTCTGCACAAGAAAAAGCAATCCAGGAAAAATGGGGATAAAATGGATGGAAAAAATATCCAAAAAATGGCCCGCCCGGAGGAATAAAGAGGGGGCGAGGGTGGGGGCTGGAGATGCACAGGGGGGCGTGAGGATGAGCCCAGGCTCCCTCCTCTCTTCTCCCTGCCCTATTCTGATGACAGATGGGTCACACAGCGCATTTCCGGCGCGCCGTAGCCCCAGGTAATCCGAGCCTCGCCGTGGTGTTCCCACAACGATTCGTTACGGCCTTGATATCGGGTGCCGCTGGCGCTCGGCTGCTGGACCATCAGGGAAACCTGGTCGCCGCGCTCGGCAATCAGGGT
Organism: Desulfobulbales bacterium; assembly: GCA_038318785.1. Taxonomy (GTDB): domain Bacteria; phylum Desulfobacterota; class Desulfobulbia; order Desulfobulbales; family Desulfobulbaceae; genus Desulfobulbus. Next base: position 1,742 of record JBBQCO010000072.1, read on the forward strand.
GGGCGGATTGGTCTGAAAGAAGGTGGCAACCACCTCGCTCTTCGGATGGTCGTCACAGTGATAGGTCACCGGGCCGATCTGGGCCACCAGGCGATAACGCGCCTGCAGCTCGACTATACGCTGAATGTAGCTGTCGGCAACGCAGCGACGCCGTTCATCGCTCTTCCAGCAGTCGTTGCGGCCCTTGATCCAGCCGCGCTGCTCGGCCTTGAGCACGGGAGGGTGCTCGTTGACCGCTTTTTGGGCGGCTTGCCCATAGACCGAGGCCAATGTGAGGTCGAGTTCCGTCAGCTCCCGGTCCGCGCAGATCATGGCCTCAATGCTTCCGGCCGCCACTTTGGTGCAATCAAAGGAAGGTCCGGCGGCCAGGGCGCTGCCCGCGTCCACTCCCCCGCACAGCAGCAGCCAAAAGACGAACAAACAAAGCCAACACGAACAAGCGCGAATGGTCATGGAAAACTCCTTCTCATGCTGCCCGCCGTTCAGCAACCTGGTTGCCTCATACCGGAAAACACTGCAGGCCGGCAACGGTCCCGGCGCTCATCCGGTCGAAGCGGACGGGCCGGAAGAACAGCGGACAGAACAGGCAAGAGCCGCGATGAGCCTTGCCTGTCCTGCTTCGAGTTTTCAGCAACGCGGGCGGGTTAGAATCGATAGCCGATACCAACGCCAAACAGCCAGGGGTCAACATCAACGCTGGTCGAGACGGTTGTGCCGAGTGCATGCACGGTCACGTCAACATCGACCCAGACCTTCTTCACATCGACATTGACGCACCAGTTCTTGGTGAAAAAATAATCAAATCCGGCCTGCAGGGCGAAGCCGACTTGGCCGTCATCGTAATCGACGGCGGTGGCGACAGGGCCTGGGTCTTCATCCGGGATGAGGACATAGCTGAAACCCGCACCGACGTAGGGACGAAACGCATTCTTGGGCATGAAATGATACTGCACAGTCAAGGTCGGCGGCAGTAAATCAAGGGAACCAAGATCAACATTGCCGACCGCCGTGTTCTCAGCGGTGACATCGTGTTCAGCGTAGGTCAGCGTCAACTCAGCGGCTATGTTCTCGGTGAAGAAATAGACAATATCCAGATCAAGAGTGACGGCGCTATCCACACTGGCTTCACCACCAATAGTCGTGATCTGACTGCTGCTGTCATCCGGAACGATTCCCAATGCCCGCAACCGTACCATCCAAGGGCTGTCACCGGCTGCATAGCAAGGACTTGCAGCCGCTTGCACCATGAGACAACAGCCTGTCAACAGCCCCACATTCAGCATTTTTCGCATCATCCGCATAATTCCCTCCAGTATGAATGAGTGATGTTCCAAGAAAGGTCCCCCGAAGAATCGGGATCGTTTTCTCAGCCTGCTAAGAAATGAATGGTCTGAATAGACGCAGTGTATGGCTTATCGAGATGCTGATACGGTTGAGATTTTTGCGTAAAACAAGCAAACAGGAATGAATTGTTGTATCCCGTAACGCAGTGACCTGGAAAAGTCAATGCGTTTGTCAAGATGCACAATTCGCCCAATTATCATGGAGCTAACGGTCAATATGACGACGAACAGGGGGGCCGTGCGGGGTACAGAGTGCAGGGTTGACCTTTGACACGAGGTGCGGGGAGCAGTTTGTAGCCTGGATGCAACGCAGTGGAATCCGGGGTTCGATGTGCGGGCGATCCCAAACCCCGGAATCCGCTTAAGCTCCATCCGGGCTACGTTTGGCCCGGGGTGCGGGGAGCTGGTCGATAAAGTGCTGGTAGAGCTCGAAGAGGAAGGCGACGCGCTCGGCCTCGGACTTGAATTCGCGGCGTCCGTAAGCGGCGTCCACCGCCCGGTCCAGGGTTTGGTGGGCCTTGAGCAGGACCGGCGGCATGGTGAGCGGATCGTAGAGATCGGCCAGGGAGGATTTGGGGAATTGACTGCGGGCATCGAGCACGGACTGGGCGGCGGCTTCGATGGCCTGTTTGTGTTTGTCGGTGGGGTTTTCCGGCCAGGGGAAGTTGTTGTAGACGATACCAGCAGAATAGCGATAGTCGCTTTTCAGCCTACCACAAACAGTACGCATCCAGGCCATGTGCATGGTCGATTGAAGGACGCCGAAATGGTAGAGGGTGGCATAGGGGATAGTAAAAATTTCCGTGCTCGCTACGCACTCCCTGGGAAGCCAGCCAATTGGCATGGATGCTCGCCGCTCTGACGAAGTCTTAGGAATTGTCAAATAATCACTCTCCGGTTGCCGATCTTCGGTAAACACCGCAGGCGACCCTGCCCATGCCCTGGTTGCAGCCTTGGTGCTAGCCAATCGCATTTTGCGAACCGCTTCGATTCGTTTCACCACTTCCGGCATTTTTCTCAACATTTCCGGTTGGCATTTTTTCAGCCAAAGACACCAACGACGAACATTGTTTATGAATTCCTCGCTGCCCATAAATGGCCGAATCCATGCGCCAGCTTCGGGCTCCGCTTGCAAGAGCATTGCTTTTTCATCATCTGATAAAAGAAGGTTGCCCCCATCGGTTGGTTGGCTCCCCTTTCTCATTTCAGGGACAGCACACCAGGGGTTCCGCCGTTTGGTTAGAACCAAATCTTGCCCATCCACCAAGTAGGGATTTATGTTGCGAACCAGGGAACGCTGCGGTTCCCCCCGAAGTGTTTCATACTCAAACAGCCACTTAGCGGCCACATCTTCCAGGCCAAACCCTATAATCACGCAATGCACCGCCGCCCTCCCCCTCGCTTCATTGCTCCACTGAAAGGTACGATGGGCAAAGTGGATTTTCACCCCCATGCGCAGCAGTTCCGGCCACAAAACAATCACTTGTTCGCCCTGGCAAATCGAGTTGGTGGAAACAAAGGCGCAGCGGATGGCGGGGTTCACCGCCATAAAGGCAGCTGCCTTGCGGTACCAGCAGGCAACATAATCAAGCAGCATGCCGCCGTTCACACCGGCAAATAGTGTCGCCATATCGTCCCGCTGGTCCGTGTTCTGATAATTTTTGCCGAGAAACGGCGGATTACCCAGGATATAACTCAACCGTTCAGCCGGAATGACCTCGTTCCAATCCAGGTGCAGGGCGTTGGCGCAAACGATGTTGGCGCTCGACCGCAGCGGGATGCGGGCGAAATAGAAACCAAACTCCGAAGACACCAACTGGTTCATCTGGTGATCCATCAGCCACAGGGCCACCTGGGCGATCTGAGCCGGGAACTCCTCGATCTCGATGCCGTAGAACTGATCAACATCGAGCTGGATCAGGGAATGGACGGCAAAATATTGCTGCCGGGGATCGCGGGAGGCGCGCAGCACTTCCAGTTCCAGTAAGCGCAGTTCACGGTAGGCGATGACCAAAAAGTTGCCGCAGCCGCAGGCCGGATCGAGAAAGGTGAGCTGGCGCAGTTTCTTGTGGAATTCGAACAGCCGGTTGCGGTTGATTTTGATTTTCTCGAACTCCTCCCACAGCGCGTCAAGAAACAGGGGCTTGATCAGCTTAAGGATGTTGGTCTCGCTAGTGTAGTGGGCGCCAAGGTTGCGCCGCGCCTGCTTGTCCATGATCGACTGAAAAAGCGAGCCGAAAATGGCAGGCGAAATGCGGCTCCAATCCAGGGCGCAGCAGTCAAGCAGGGCTTGGCGCATGGTGCGGTCGAACCCAGCGGGTGGCAGCAATTCGGCGAACAGCTTGCCGTTGACAAAGGGAAAGGTGGCCAGTTGTTCATCAAGATTGGTCAGCCGTTTGTCGTCCGGGGTGTTGAGCACATGAAACAGGGTGCCGAGGTGGTAGGCCAGGTCGGCTCCATCCTCGCCGGTGCGCTCTTCGATGTAATCCTGAAACTGCTGGCGCTCGAAGATGCCGGTGTCCTCGGCAAACAGGCAGAACAGAATCCGCACCAGATAGAGTTCCAACGGGTGGCCGTCGTAGCCCACCGCCTTCATCTGATCGTGCAGGCGGCCCATGCGCTCGGCGGCCTTGATGTTGACCGGGTTTTGCTCCTGGATTTTGTGGATCTGGTAACCGGCGATGAAGCCAAACAGACGGACGTTCTTGTGCAGGGCCTCTAAGGCGAATTCGTACTGCTCGTTTTCCTCCAGATCGTAGAGCCGGAAGCGGGCAAAATCGGACACCAGCACATATTTGGGCAGATCGCGTTCAACGATGCCAGGAAAATAATCAAGGGCCTGGGTGTAGGCTTTCTCCAGACTTTTGCCGCGCGACTTGTGTTCCACCAGCAGCACGCCTTTCCAGAACAGGTCGATGAAACCCTGCTTGTCGCCGAGCTTTTTGACCGGCTCTTCAAAGGCGGCGACGCGCTTGCGGCTGATGCCGAAAATATTGAAGAACCCGTCCCAAAAGGATTTAGCTTCAGCCTCTTCCGAAGATTCCTCGGCCCACTCTTTGGAAAAGGCCAGGGCCCGGTTTTTGATCTCGTTCCAACTCAGCGGCATGGTGGTGGGGTTCCTCAGGGAGTCATTATCTATTGTTGGTAGCCTGGATGCAACGCAGTGGAATCAGGGGGGCTGCAATGATTTTCCAATCCCCGGATTCCGCTTGGGCGCATCTGGGCTACGGGGTAATCAAGCCGTTCATGGTGCGGGGGGCTCATTGCCCGGTCTAATGTGCATCTCCAGGGACACAGTCGAACCGGGGCGGCATCCCGGCGAAGTTTTACTCACATCCCTTTTGATCCGCACGGTCGAGCGGCGCATCCACTGCTTGAACTCGTCGCGCTTGACCGTTTCCCTGAGCAGATCGCCGCAACCGGTTTTGATGCTGACCGGCCCCTGGGAGGAGCCGAACTCAATATCCGGGCCGTCGATCCTGATGGTCACGGCACGACCATCGCTGGTCGCGCTGACCACGCCATCGAGCTTGCCGGGATATTCCTCGCCATCGGCAATCTGCCAGAGATCGATCTGGTACCACTGGGTGCAGACGGGAGGCGATCCGGTGTACTTGGCGCAACCCCGGCCGCTGAAGGGGCCGGCAAAAATTTCGGTGGACAGGGTCTGAAGCGCATAGTCTTCCCTGGCGGAAGAGCGACCTGTGACGCGATCGACATAGCGGGTGACGATGAGATTGCCGACAAAGGTCTCCTGGATGGTGTAGGAAAGCTCCTGCTTGACCTTGCCGTAAAAGGTCGAGAAGGAGCCACCCTCGATTAGAAGCACCCCTTCGACGGGAATGGCCTGGGGTACCGGGACTTCCCTCCTGCCCGCTTCGGCGCGGGAGGCGGCGAGTTTGTCGCCGAGTGGCCTCTTCTGGTTGATCGCCTCACGGCGGCGTTGACTCTCCTCTTCAGGAGTTTCCGCCTGGGGCTCTTTTGCTTGCAACCGCGCTTTCCAGGTCTCGGCGGATCCACCCGTCTTCCCGGTTTTTAGCTTCATGCAGTGTTCGGTGTATTGCGCGGAGACGCGATCGAGCTTAACCCGCTCCCTGGAGGCAGCCTCCTTGTTCGGCGCCTTCTTGACCGCTGTTTTCAAGCCCTCCATGTGCTTCTGCATGGCCGCGCAGGAGAAGGGTGATGCGGCATGGGCAGGTGCCGCCATGAGCGTAAAAAGAACAACCGGGAGCAAAAAACGGCCCATAAAAATCATGGCTTATCCCTTCGGTTGTTGGGCATGGCTTACGGCACCGATCATAGCTTGCGGCAAGGTTGGACCGCTATGGTCCCGGCTGCCGTCAAGGCGGCGATCTCCGTTGCCGACAGCCCGGCCAGCTGGAGGATGTCAGCCGCCCCTTCGCCCACCATGGGCGGTTGCAAGCGGAGGTCAAAGGTCCGACCGTCGAGGCGCAGCGGCAACTTGGGCAGTTTGACCTGCTTGCCCGAAGGCGTCTCCGTTTCGGCCAGACCGCCCGACTCGTTCATATGGGGGTCGTCCCAAAGGTCGATCGGCTGGTTGACCGGGGCAAAGGGAATACCCGCCTGCTCGGCCAGGGCCATCAGTTCGTTCTTGCTTAACTTCTGCAACCGGTGCTGCAACTCGGGAGAAAACCAGGAACGCGCCTCGATCCGGCCCTGGTTGGTGGCCAGCTTCGGATCATTGGCCCAATCGGCGAAGCCGAAAGTGGCGCACAACCGCCGCCAGTGGCGGTCAGAGGTGATGCCGATGAACACCTGCTGGCCGTCTTTGGTGGGAAACAGTTCATAGACCGACCAGGTGCGGCCGCGCTCGGGCATGGGCGGCGGTACCTGCCCGGAAACCGCAGCCCCGGCCATGTGCTGCCCCATGAGAAACGCCACGGATTCGAACAGTGAGGCCTGCACCACCTGTCCCTGCCCGGTCTGCTGGCGCTGGAGGAGAGCGGCGAGAATGCCGATGACCCCGAAACCGCCGCTGAGGACGTCGGTAACCGAGGCCCCGGCCCGCATTGGTTTGCCGCTGGTGCCGGTCATGTAGGCAAGCCCGCCCATCATCTGCACGACCTCGTCCAAGGCTGGCCGGTGAGCATAAGGGCCGGGCATGAATCCCTTGAGCGAGCAATAAATCAGGCGTGGATTGCGCTCTCGGCAGATAGCGGCGCCAATCCCCAGGCGATCGACCGTGCCGGGGCCGAAATTCTCGATCAGAACATCAACCTTTTCCACTAACTGAAGAAACAGCTCCCTGCCCTGGTCGCGTTTGAGATTGATCGCCAAGCTCTTTTTATTGCGATTGAAACAGGTGAAAAAACCAGCGCCAAAGCCCTGCAGCCAGCGGGTATCGTCACCTTTTCCCGGTCGCTCGACCTTGAAGACCTCGGCCCCAAGATCGGCCAGGATCAGGCCGCAAGCCGGTCCCATGATGTTGTGCCCCAGTTCCAGCACCCGGATTCCGGCCAAGGGCAAAGGATTACATTCCGAGTGTTCGCTCTGCTCGTCTGCCATGGTTTCTCCGTTATCTGCGGGTTGGTGTGGAATATGGGTCAAGAAGAGGCAACGAACGGTTGAACAGCATGCAGCTGCGGTTTCCTTATTCTGCCAAAGCCTGTTTTTTCGGACCGGGTTTTTGTGGCCGCAGCCGCCGCCCCAACTGCTGTTCCAACTGATCGAGGAAAGGCTCTTCTCCCAGCGGGCGGCCGGTACGTTCATGGCGGTGGAGCAGGTCGAGTTCCTCTGCCGACGACAGGGCAAGAAATGTGGCCCAGTTACCCACCAGCCCGAGCAGCGGCGCCGCGTTGACCAAGCCGTCCGCCTCGCCGCGCAGGTGGGCACGGGCGCTGCTCCACCGGTAAGCGCCGGGTTGTACGGCCAGCCCGGCTGCAACCGGATTCATCTCGATGTAGCGCGCCGCGGCAATCAGATGCCGATCATCCAGGGGAAAGGAGGCAAACCGCTCTTGCCAGAGATGGCCACGCCAGTTCTCGCGATTGTTGATGTACAAAGTATAACGGCGATGGGCCTCACCGATGGCCCGTGCGAGCCCGGCTTCGGTGTGCGGCACGGCGATGAGGTGAACATGGTTGGGCATCAGGCACCAGGCCCAGATCTCCACTTCGTGCTTGCCGCACCACTGTGCCATCAGTGTGATGTATGCAAGGTAATCCTCATCACAGAAAAAAGTCTGCTGCCGACGATTGCCCCGCTGGGTGACATGGTGCGGCACTCCCGGAGCTATGATACGTGCGATTCTGGCCATGAAATCATTATAGCGGCAGTCGGTAAAAAGTCATCGATAAATATACTGTCCCCGAAATAGCTGAAATAGCTGTCCCCGAAATAGCTTGCTCAGACGGCGATCAAGGCGCCCTCACGCCCGGTAGAGTTCAAACCGGTTGCCCCCTTGCGCCTTGGCCCGGTACATTGCCCGGTCAGCACACTGCATCAGCTCTTCCGCATCGGTGGCGTGCTCAGGGTAGAGGGCAATGCCGATGCTGGCAGAGACGTTGACTTGATGTTGATCGATCAGAAAGGGCTGCTCCACAGCCCGGCGAATCTTCTCGGCCACCGTCGCCGCCGCCCGGCTATTGGTGATAATAGGGAGCAGGACGACAAACTCATCGCCGCCAAGCCGTGCCAAGGTGTCGGCGGCGCGCCCCTCTTGAAGCAACCTGGCCGCCAGCGCCTGCAACAGGCGGTCTCCCACGGTGTGGCCCAGTGTGTCGTTGACCGGCTTGAACTTGTCGAGATCAAAATAGAGCAGCGCCAGTTGCCCGCCTTCACGGTGTGCCTGGTGAAGCCCCTGCCCCAGACGGTCGAGCAACAGCGCCCGGTTGGGCAGACCGGTGAGCAAATCGTGGTGCGCCAGGTGCGAAATACGATCAGCCTCGGCGCAATATTCGGTAATGTCGGAGAACCCCGTCACCAGGTACAAACCCTGACCGGCATCGTCCCGCACCTGGTTGATGGACTGCCAGGCGACAAATATTTCACCGGTTTTTCGCCGGTTGCGTACCTCCCCCTCCCAGCGCCCCCGAGTTACCAGTGACTGCCGCACCGCTTGGTAGAATGTATCGCTGTGATACCCGCTGGCCAGCAGGGAAAAATCCGCGCCCACAGCCTCCTCGGCACCGTAGCCCGTGATGCGAGTAAAGGCTGGATTAACTGCGATAATCCGCTGATCTGCATCAGTGACCACCACCGCTTCCAATACGGTTTCAAACACCGTGGCGGCGAGCCGTTCGTATTCACGCCGCCGGACCGCCTCCTGCTCAGCTGCCATCCTTCGTTCCCGCCGATACAGAACCGTGGCCAGGTATAACAGGCCCGCAAGTGCCAGCCCGACCAGCAGCACCAGTCGCCCGCTCTCCTGCCGCCAATTCGCCAAAGCCTGCTCCCGGTGCAGGTGGGTGACCACCAGCAAAGGAAACTGCCGGGAAACGCGAAAAGCGGTCAAGGCTTCCCCCTGCCCGCCTCCCCCGCCCTGGAAACTACCGATCTCCGATTCCATCAACATCTCGGCAAGCATCCTGTCGGGATGGAGTTTACCCGGAGCAGAAGGCTCACCGCTGGTCAGCAGAACGACCCGGTCATAGCGTAAAACTTCGACAAATCCATCCGCAGCCGCCAACCACTGGCTAAAATAGTTGATAAAATAATCGGAATTGAGTGCAATCGCCAACTGCACATCGCGGTCCTTGTATTCCCCCCGGCAGAGAACCGGCACAAAACCAAGGCCAATGACAGGAAGTGATTGCTCGGCCACAGTAGGGGCGCCTTCATCAAAATCACGTCCGGTCCAGGGATGGCCGATACGCAATTGCGGATGGATGGAGGGGGTGACAGAGGGAAAATACTCGCCGGTCTCCAGCAGCTGGCCCACATTCCCGGAGTTGGAACTGGCAACGATACGGCCCATGGCGTCGATCATCGACAGGGAGCGGAGAAAGGGAGCTTGCCGCAGGGTTCGCCGAAACAACTCGTCAATAATCTCCGGGGCCGTTTCGGCCGAACCGGCAGCGATATAATCAGCGAGCCGCTGCACGGTTTCCAGGGTGCCGGTCAGATGACTCTCGAAGGCGCGGGTGTGGAATGAACTGCGATTGAGCGCCTCGACAATCGCGTTATTTTTCTGCCGCTGGATGATATAGGCCGTGCCGGAACCGGCCGCCAGGATGGCCAGGATGACCAGGGAGAGAAAGACGATGTCGGCGCTCAGGGCGCGGCGCAGAGTCACGTACGGAGCCGTGGCATCAGTCGAACTTGGCGATGATTTCCAGCCGGTGCCGTCTGGCCGTCTCCAACAACCGGCCATCGTGCTTGACTGCACTGATAAAACGCTCGACCCGCTCATACCACCGGTCATCGCCGGGCGCCATGGCAGAGGCGTAGGGGGTGAGATGGTAGGTGGCAGGTGGAGACACCAACCGCGCCCAGTCGGAATTGGCCAGCATGCGCTGACTGTAAGGATAATCGGTCATGAAGACATCGGCGCGTCCCGATTCCACCTCCTGTTCGCGGGCAAAAGGGGTGTCGAGCACCACCAGCCGACCCTGGCGCAGCCGTTCGCGCATCAACGATTCGTGGAAGGTTCCCTTAGCCACCGCCACCACCACCCCGGGCTGGTCGATATCCTCCCATTTCTGAATACGCCGGTTGCTCCGGGTGGTCACGGCATAGACATCGCTTTGCAGATGGGGTTGCGTGAAACGGAGTTTTTCCGCGCGGGCAGGGGTAATGCCGATGGCAAACATGGCGATGTCGCACCGGTCGCCGGTAACATCCTCGATCAGCCGGGCAAAGGAACTGTCGACGAACTCAACCCGGACCTCCGGGCCAAGGTCCCGGGCGAGTTCATGCGCCAGGTCAATGTCGATGCCGCCAAGTTGCAGAGTTTTCGGATTACGGTAGCTGATGCCATAATAATCAGGCCAGATGCACACCCGCAGCTGCTTGGTTTGCAGCACCCGAGTCAGTCTGTCCGAGGATGGCCTGGGCTCGGCGGAAAGAACCGGGGCCGCTCCCAGCAAGATCAACAGCAAGAGAAACAATGGCCGCAGTCTCATTCTGTCTCCTTTTTGATGCGAGGGGCCCATGGGTTGCAGTGGGGACGCTTTCCGGCAAGGCAAAACCCGCCTCTTCATGCGCGAAAAGCAAATATAGAAGATTGTAAAAGATTGGCGTCAGCATGTCAATTCTTCTCACAAACACCGCATGTTGCACCGTGTGCCTGTTGACCAGAACACGGCCCGACCGCCGCCTGCCGCATCGGGCCGCGACAAATTCCGCAACCCTGGAAAGGCTTTTCACAAGGGTTCTACAAAGCTATTGACCGGCTGCATGACGGTTTGTAATACTGACTGCATTGGACCGGTCCTTGGGACCACCGGGGTATACATGACGGTGCTTGCGATTCATCCAGCAAACAACTTTTCGTCATTTACGGTGCGCTGGAACACAGGCACCCCTCAAGACTGACAGTTGCAAGCTTCTTTTTTTCATTGCGCAGCCCACCACCTCCGGCCCGAAAACAAGCATTGCCCTCTCTCCCAACGTCCATCCAGGACCGGCAGAGGGTGACATTTCCGCAACTCCGCCAAGAAAATCTTCGAGCCTCTGCACAAGCAACCCACAGCGTGCCCAAGGCCCGCTGTCACCCGCGGGAAAGATCCTTAAACGGGGTCATCCCCAGACAACACCCAGCAAAAGGAGGAGTCCATGAAACTGATTCGGGTAGTCGTCGCAGCACTGGTGTTGGCAATCATCCCCAGCGTTTCGCCGGGGAAGGAAGCGCAAACCCTTGACGAACTGGTGCAACAGTACGATGCATCGAGTTGCAAGGAGTGCCACCCTGAAATCTTCGCCCAGACCTCCAAGCGCCTAAAGGAGTGGATCGACCTCAATATCACGGCGATCGGCTATCGCATGAAGCCAAACGCCAAGGAATTGATCCCGATGGTGGTCATCAACAGCGAGGTGGTGAGCCGGATCGGCCATCGCTTCCCCGATGGCTGTCCGTCGCCCAACCGGGTGACCCTCGACTTCAAAGTCACGACCAAGGACGGCAAGGAAATCTACCAAGACACCAAAATTTACATGCCGCAGCACAAGCTGGGTTATGACGAAAACACGATGGTATACGCGGCCAACCGCAAGCTGACCCTGATGCGCGATACCAGCCTGCAACCCTTTGTGCCGAAAAAGGAGACCATTGAGGTAAAACTCCCCGACGGGGTTCAGGAGGCCGTGGTCGAAGCGGTTCTCACATTCCGGCAACTTCCGGGCGTGCCGGAAGCCGAATTTCCCATCCACAAGGTGACGAAGGAAGTCAGTCTCAAACGTTAATCTTCCCCCGTACGAAAAAAGCCCCGGCTGACTCTTGCCGGGGCTTCGCCTTACCCTCATTATCCCCATTGCCCGGCGTCTCTTCCCAAGGTATCATAAATTTATAAGCAGACCTGCACCGGTCAGCCTTTTCCCTGCTCCCCTCGGTTGATCAAACGCATTGCTAGGAGCTTGCCGATGAACTGTGTGTTTCTCTCACCCCATTTTCCGCCCCAGTATCACCGTTTCTGCGGTCAGCTCAAACAGGCCGGGGCACAGGCCCTGGGAATTGGGGATGCACCCTATGATGCCCTGCCGGCCGAAGTACGCGCCGCTCTGACTGAGTATTACCGGGTGGAGCGGATGGACGACTATGGTGAGTTGGTGCGGGCCTGCGGCTACTTCACCCACCGGTACGGCAAAATCGACCGTATCGACAGCCTCAACGAATACTGGCTGGGCATTGAGGCCCGTTTGCGCGACGATTTCAATGTCTTCGGGGTCAGGGCGTGCGGCATCGGCATGATCCGCAGCAAGTCGGAGATGAAAGAAAAGTTCAGAGAAGCGCGGGTGCCGATCGCTGCCGGCCGGGTCGTTCACAACCTAAACGAAGCACGGACACTGATCGGTGAGACCGGCTATCCCGTTGTCGCCAAACCCGACGTGGGCGTCGGCGCCCTGGATACCTTCCGCCTCGATTCGGACGCGGACCTGGTACGCTTTTTTAAACGCAAACCGCCGGTGGAATATATCGTTGAGGCTTTCATCCAAGGCACCATCACCTCCTTCGACGGTCTCTGCGATGCTGCCGGCACACCGTTTTTCCGCACCGCTCACGTCTTTAGCCAAGGCATCATGGAGACGGTCAACGAGGCCCGGCATATCGCTTATTATTCCCTGCGCGACATTCCGCCAGCCCTGGAGGCGGCGGGCCTCCGCTGCCTGCAAGCATTCCGGGTGCGGGAGCGGTTCTTCCACATCGAATTCTTCCAGACCGGCGACGACAGTTTCACTGCCCTGGAAGTGAACATGCGACCGCCGGGAGGCTTCACCACCGACATGTTCAACTACGCCTGCGACATCGATATTTACAAAATTTGGGCGGAGCTGCTGGTACACGGACAGGCAGATGTTGCTTTCGAACGCAAGTACCACTGCTGCTACGCCAGCCGCAAGAATAGCCTGGATTATGTCCACAGCCACGATGCCATCCTGACCCGTTACGGCGGCCACATGTGCCAGGTCGACCGAGTGCCCGGCGTGTTCGCCAGCGCCCTGGGCGACATGGGGTATATCTTTCGCACCGCTGATTTCGAGCGCTTGCACGAAATCATCCGCTTTATCCACCAGACCCGCATTTAGGAGGTCCAGCCATGCAGATCGAAGAACATCAATGGTTCAGCCCCAACCTGCACAGAGATATGGCCTTCAAGGTCTACGGCCACTGGGGAGTGCCGATCATGGTCTTCCCCTGCTCGCTTGGCCGCTACTATGATTACGAGGGCATGGGCATGATCGACGCCATCACCGAATTCATCGACGGCGGCAAGATCAAGCTCTACTGCATCGACAGCGTCGACGCCGAATCCTGGTACCACTTTTCGATCAGCCCAGCGGAGCGCAACGCCCGCCACGAAGCCTACGACCGCTATATTGTCCGGGAAGTCATCCCCTTCATCCGCACGCATTGCAACCAGCCGGACATTCGGGTAATGGCCAACGGTTGCAGCATGGGAGCTTACCACGCGGTCAACGCCTTTCTCAAGCATCCCGACCTCTTTGCCGGCACCATCGCCCTCAGCGGCCTCTATCGCCTCGACCGCACCGAATTCGGCCTGAGCACAAAGGATATCCCGGCGGTCTACTTCAACTCGCCGCTCCACTACCTGGCTGCTCTGGACAATCAGTGGTTTATCGACTGGTACCGGCAGAGCGACATTGTGGTCTGCGCCGGACAGGGCGCCTGGGAGACGGAAGCAATCGAGGACACCCGCGAGTTGGCGGATACCTTGCGGGAAAAACGAATTCCGGCCTGGGTTGATATTTGGGGCGAGGATGTGAGTCATGACTGGCCCTGGTGGTACCAGCAAATGAACTATTTTTTGGATAATTTGTATTCGAGGGAGACCTGAACCGCCCTTTTTTTCCGAGCATTGGATCAGATAACAGCTTGACGGGGCCGGCTTCTTCTCTCCTCCAATGCATTCAGCAGGCAGAGGCGGAGAAATCGGTGATCGACACCAAAGGATGTGCTCGCTCAAGAAGAGACGACAAAGGAGCGGAAGGTGTTCGGAGATGGTAGGGAAGCCAGGATGCTGGTCGGGTTGACGAGATTCCCGAATGGATCAAAGGGACAAACTGTTGGAGCATAATCGTGTCCGGAAGCGGTTCCGGACCTCGACCAACGGGGTTCTCTCAGTGGCCAGAAAACACCTTCTTGAGCGGTGCGGCGCAGATCACTGGGTGGGGAGATATGTTCTAAAAAATTTTCAAGCCGGAACTTGACGCCTGCTCTTTCAAGACTTTTTAACCGACGGCTCACTGACGACTTCCAGCTTAACCAGCGCGAGCCCTTTCTTT